>NZ_JARAVK010000159.1:0-21254 GCF_033792765.1 Streptomyces sp. PA03-6a
CGGTGGCCGGTGCCCTCGGCGCGCATCGCGGCCCGCACGGCGGTGCCCAGGGTCCGGTGGCCCAGGGCGTGCACGAGGTGGGGGCGCAGTTCGTCGAGGACCGGGCCGTAGGCGATCTCCAGGTCGAGCAGGAGCGGGTCGAGCCGGCGCCAGCAGCGCTTGCCGAGCAGCAGCCGGGTCGCGGTGGCGGCGGCGCCTTCCAGGGGTCCGCCGGGGGTGGCGCGGCGGCGGACGGCGGCGCGGTACTGCGCCGAGCGCAGCGCCGTCCAGGCGCGGCGCAGCACGTGCCGGAACCTGCCGCCCGCGTGGGCCAGCCGGGCGGCGGCCTTCACCGGTAAAGGGCGGTGGATCACGTCCAGCTCGGCCCCGCGGGAGGCCAGCAGGGCCGTGTGGGCGGCGAGCAGCGCGTTGCGGTAGGCGTGCGACTCGGAGCTGCGGTAGGCGAGGGCGTGCCGCAGGCCCGGACGGGGGCGCTGCAGCCGACGCCGGTGGAGCGTCTCGGCGACGGTGACGCGGATGAGCCGCACTCCCCCGGGCACGGTGCCGGCACCGCGTCCGGAGGGGCGCGGCCCTTCCGGGGCGCGGCCGATGAGCGTGACCTCGTACCCCGCGGCGGCCGCGGCCGCCGCCACACGGTGCGCCCGGGAGTCGCCGTCGAGCGCGCTGTCCGCGAGGACCGCAATGCGCGGCGCGGACCTCGGTGCCGTTGCCATGGATGAAGACAACCGGGTACGGGTGACCGCTCGGTGAAGTGGATCTTGCGGAGAGTGGAACGACACCGGCCGCCGACCCGCGCGCCCTTGCGCGCCCCCGCACTTCAACACGCCCCGGCGCGGCCGGTTTTCCCTCTTGCCGCGCCTTTCGGGAGCTCGCCGGCGGCCACCAGACTGGTGTGACGAGGGGAAAAGGGGTGGGGCGTGTGACATCGCGATACCCGGGCGCCGGGAGCACGGGGGCCACCGGGGACACGGAGGCGTACGGCACGGACGGCGCGGGCGGTGGGGATGCGGGCGACGGGGGCACGGCCGCGGTGCCACCGCCCCGCCCCGGGCACGCGCCGCGGACGCCGCAGGGGGCGTCCGCGGCTCCGTACGGCGCCGAGGAGGACTGGAGCGCGTCCACCCGCTACATGTGCGCGGGGGCGCGTCTGGACGAGGGCTTCGCGCGCCGGGTGGTGCACGAGCTGCGGCACGAGCGGTACCGGGCCTGCGCGCCCTCCTACGGCGTCGACCTCGACCGGGTCGGCGCCCACGCCGAGCAGACCTTGCGCGACCTGCGCAAACGGGATCTGGCCGTCGGCGCCGCCTTCGTCCTCTCGCTGCTGGTCGCCCCGGTGACCACCCTCGCCTACTGGTTCGCCACCGCCTTCCTGCCCGGGGGCGGCACGCAGGCGGGCTCGGTGCTGCCGAGGCGGCGCCGGGTCCGGGAGGGGCAGCGCGACCCGGCCGTCATGGCGGTGCTGCGGGCCCTGGCGGTGCAGCTCGCCGTCCTGCTGGCGGCCTCCTGGCTCGGCGCGCTGGTGCCGTTCTGGCCGAGCGCCGGACCGGTGGTGACCTTCCTGCTGACGCTGGTGCTGCTGATCGGCTGCCCGTGGCTGTTCACCTGGGAGCAGCGCAACGCGGCGTGGAAGGCCATCCGTGAGCAGCTGACCCGTGAGGCCTTCCGCTCCCCCGCGGAGGATCCGCCCCGCGACCCGGACGCGGCGGGGCTGCCGCAGTCCTCCGTGGGCGGCGACGCGAACCTCGTCGTCTACAGCGGCTACCGGCCCTTCGTGGGTGCGGGCGACGAGGTCACCTCATGGTCCTTCGCGATGCGGCTGACCCCCGAGGGCCACGAGCCGGGCTCCGGGCAGGAGCCGCCGCCGGTGCCCTTCGACACGGCCGGGCTGATCCGGCGGATGGCCGACGACCTCGACGCCCTGCGCGCGGCCGCGGCCTCGCCGGTGGACCGGATCCCCGGCCTGGAGGTCGCGGAGAAGGTCTTCGTCCACGGCACGGAACTGCGGCAGAACGCGCTGTACGGGGAGGCGGTGTTCTGGCCCGGCGCCGCGGGCCACTGGCCGCCCGAGGGCAGGCCGGCCGACCAGCTCTCCTCGGAGCGGATCGCGGCGGCCCGGGGCGTCGTCGACGGCCCCGTACGGCACTGCCTGGCCGCGCAGGTGCGCAGTTGGGGAACGGACCTGGTGCTGTCGGTCTTCGTCCAGACCGCGGTGAGCGGGGCGACGCTGTACCTGCAGGCCAACACCCTGGTGCTGACCCCGGTCCGGGAGGCCTACCGGGTCGCCGACTCCGTCTCCCGTCCCGAGGAGGCCGAGGAGGCGGCGCCCGGACTCGCGGACGCGCTGCTGCTCAGCCGCTCGGTGCTGATGTCCGCGCTGCCCGACGCCTATGCGGAGCTGCGCGCCCCGGCCCGGCGCGAGCGCGCCCTGGCGGCGCAGCGGACGGCCATCACGGACGACCGGCGCTATGACTTCGGCGCCAGGATCAGCCTGCGCGAGCTGGCGTCCTCGCACACCTACCGCGACTTCTTCCAGAAGGTGGACGTCACGCGGATCGGCAAGCAGATCGAGCTGCAGATCCTCGGCACGCTCGCCGAGTTTCTCGCCGAACACGGCCTGGACCGTGGTGATCTGACGCAGCATCGGAACGTCATCCTCAACCAGGGGATCATGATGACCGGCGGCTCCATGAGCGGCAGCATCGCGGCGGGCTCCGGTGCCGCCGCGATCTCCACCGGCGGCCGGCAGCCCGCGGCCGGGACGGGCAGTGAGGGGGGCGCGAAGTGACGCCGCAGGATCCGGCTCCGCAGGTCAACCACGGCATCGTGATCGCGGGCGACGCCCGGGTCAGCGACTCGGCCCTGGCCGCCGGGCACGGGGCGTCCGCCCGCAAGGACGGCACGGACGCCGAGGCGCTGCGCGCGGCGCTCGCCGCGATCGGCGAACTCCGCCGCCGCCTGGACGCCTTGGAGGGCGCCGAGGCCGCCGGGGAGGAGGCCGGCGCCCTGGCGGACGACCTCACGGCGGAGGAGGTGGACGGCCGCCGGGTGGGCGAACGGCTGACCCGGCTGCGGGCCCTCGTCGGCGACGCCACCGCGCTGACCGGGCTGGTCACGGCGGTGCACGAGAGCGTACGGGCGATCACCGGTGGGTGAGCGTCCGCGCCGCGGGCGGTCGACGGCGGCGCTCGCGGTCTGCTGTGCGGCGCTCGCGGCGGCGTGCTCCCTGCCGGGGGACGGCGAGGGGGCGGGCAAGTCCGCCGACGGCCCCCGTACGAAGGCGGTGTTCGCCCCGCGTGATCCCGTGGACGCGGCGCGGCTGCGGCAGATCGCCGACCTCATGGGCAAGCGCGCCGAGGGCTTCGGCTACGAGGACGTCACCGTGGAGGCAGGCGCGGGCCGGGTCACCCTCTCCCTGCGCGGAGGGAGCGAGCGGGAGATCGCCTCGCTGGGGAAGCCCGCGGTCCTGGTCTTCCGGCCGGTGGTGCTGCTGGAGGCCTCCGGCGCCGGCTCGCCCGCGCCCCCGTCCGGCTCCGGGACGGGTCCCGGCGGCGCGGAGTACGCCGCTCTGGACTGCTCGGCGCCCGCCCAGCGGGTCGACCACCAGCAGGGCGACGCACGGTGGGCCGTGGCCTGCGCCGAACGGGCCGAGAGCGGCACGTGGACGAAGTACCTGCTCGGACCCGTCGCCCTGGGCGGCACCGAGATCAGCGACGCGGAGGCCGTGCTCGACACGCGGAACGCCGCCGGATGGCAGATCCGGATGACCTTCGGCAGCAGCGGCGCACGGAAGTTCGCCGACCTCACCGCGCGTCTGGCGACGCAGCTGAGCCCGGCCAACCAGTGCGCGATGGTGCTGGACGGCGCGGTGCTGTCGGCGCCGCTGGTCAACTCGGCCATCACCGGCGGCACCGCCGTCATCACCGGCAACTACACCCGCAGCTCCGCCGGCCGGCTCGCTGCCCAGCTGGGCAGCGGCGGTCTGCCGACGGAGATGGAGGTCGTCTCCGTGACGCACTGACCCGCCGGCGGAACGGGCCGGCGGGCCGGTGCGGGTCGGTCTCGTCCGTCCGGCCGTCCGCCCGTCCGGCCGGACGGGCTCAGTTGACGGCGGCCGTGCCCGAGGCCACCGAGGCCAGGCCGTGCAGGTCGCGGGCGCTGCCGGTGATCCCGGACAGGAAGCTCTGGGCCCGCGGCGAGGCCCGGTCGGTCAGCCACTCCGGATCGACGTCGCAGACCCTGATCTTGACTCCGGTGCCCTCCAGGGCGAGCGGCAGGGTGTGCACGACCGTGGAGGGGAAGCTCAGGACCGTGTGCCCGATCGGGCCACGGCGGGCGATCAGTTCCAGCGGCAGGTCGGGCCGGACGATCTGCAGCCCGGTCTCCGCGGAGAGCCGGTGCAGCTTGTCGGCGCTCTCCCGGCGGTGCGCGAAGTAGCGGGTGGCACCGTGCGCCCGGGTCAGGGCGGCGACGGCGGCCAGGTAGCGCTCGGGGTCGACCACCCCGGTCTCCACGAGGGAGGTGCCCACGATGTCGGTGCCGGCACTGATGGTGGGCGGGCCGAACCGTGCCCGTGTCCAGGCGAAGCGGTTGGTCCGCAGCGCCATTCCGGGGGGAGGGGAGGCGGGCATCGAGCTGAACAGCTCGACCCGCCGCCCGGCGCCTGGGGTGAGTCGACGCCGGGCGGCCGAGGCGAAGACGCCGAAGGCCGCTTCCACCGGCGACAGCCGGCGGCCGCTGCGGTGCCAGCGGACGAGCCGGGCACCCCTGGCGAGGAGTTCGGTGAACTCCATGGTCGCCGTGCCGTCGTCCACGACGGTGATCTCCTTCGCCCGGCTGAGCGGCAGGAGCACCTGCACCAGCCGGGAGAAGGGGTCGCCGAGGACGACCCGTCCCGCGGCCCGCAGGGCCGGGGTCAGTTCGACGGCGGTGCGCAACAGCGAACCCCGGGAGGAACGGGCTTCGCACCAGCGCACCGTGATGCCCTCGTCCATCGCCAGCTCCGTCATGCGACGGAGCTGGCCACGCGTCATGGGGTCACGCGGGGCGAGGGCGACGATGGTGAGCGGCCGCCCGGGCGCCACCGGGCCCGGGACGGCCGTGGCCGTCCCGGGCCGCGGCGTGGGCACCGCGGGCGGGTGAACATGCGCCCACTCCAGCACGTTGAGCAGCTGAACGGGGCTCTCTACGAGTGCCAGAGTGCCGCTGTCGCTCATGGATCAGGCCGACACCGACTGCGGCTCGGCCGCGGCGGCCGCCTGCGCCGCCTCCTGCTCGGCGATGACGCCGGGCACGCGGCGCAGCTTCTTCATCGGGCCGAGCTCGCCCTCGTAGACCTTCTTGACACCGTCGCCGAGCGCCTGCTCGATGATGCGGATGTCGCGGACCAGGCGGTCCAGACCCTGCGGCTCGACGGAGGCGGCCTGGTCCGAGCCCCAGTTGGCGCGGTCGAGGGTGATGTGGCGCTCCACGAAGACCGCGCCGAGGGCGACGGCCGCGAGCGTGGTCTGCAGGCCGATCTCGTGGCCGGAGTAGCCGACCGGCACGTTCGGGAACTCACCCTGCAGGGTGTTGATCATCCGCAGGTTGAGCTCCTCGTGCTTCGCCGGGTAGGTCGAGGTGGCGTGGCACAGGATGATGTTCTCGCTGCCGAGCACCTCCACCGCGTGGCGGATCTGCTTCGGGGTGGACATGCCGGTGGAGAGGATGACCGTCTTGCCGGTGGCGCGCAGGGCGCGCAGCAGCTCGTCGTCGGTCAGCGAGGCCGAGGCGACCTTGTGGACGCGGACGTTCTCGAACTTCTCCAGGAACTCGACCGAGGGGACGTCCCACGGGGAGGCGAACCAGTCGATGCCCTTCTTGGTGCAGTACTCGTCGATCGCGCGGTACTCGTCCTCACCGAACTCCACCTTGTGGCGGTAGTCGATGTACGTCATGCGGCCCCAGGGGGTGTCACGCTCGATGTCCCACTGGTCGCGCGGGGTGCAGATCTCCGGGGTGCGCTTCTGGAACTTCACACCGTCGGCGCCGGCCTCCACGGCCGCGTCGATCAGGGCGAAGGCGTCCTCGAGGGAGCCGTTGTGGTTGATGCCGATCTCGCCGGTGACGTAGACGGGCTGGCCGGGGCCGACCAGGCGGTCGCCGATCGGACGAAGGCGGGCGTTGGTGGTGGTCACTGGGAGAGTTCCCTTCGGGAAAGTGAGGGGCCGAGGATCCACGAGGCGATCTCGCGGACAGCTCCGCGTCCTCCGGGCATTGCGGTGACGGAGCGGGCGGCGTCCTTGACGATGTCGTGCGCGTTGGCGACGGCCGTGGGCCAGCCGACGAGCGCGAAACAGCCGAGGTCGTTGACGTCGTTGCCGACGTACAGGACCCGCTCGGGGGCGATTCCTTGCTCCTCGCACCACTGCTTGAGTGCGAGGTCCTTGCGGTCGATGCCGTGGAGCACGGGGACCTTGAGCTTGCGGGCCCGCGCGGCGACGACCGGGTTGGTCTCCGTGGACAGGATCAGGACGGGCAGGCCGTTGTCGCGCAGGGCGGCGATCCCGAGCCCGTCACCGCGGTGCACGGTGACGGCCTCGCGTCCTTCGGAGTCGACCAGCACCGTGTCGTCGGTCTGGGTGCCGTCGAAGTCGAGCACGACCGCGTCGATGTCGTCGCGGGTCGGGTGCGCCGGCGCCTCGGGGGCGGTCTCCGTCGCGGGGTCGAGCAGCGGGGCCAGGGCGCGGGCGCGGGCCAGGTCGTCCGGCTCGTCGATCTCCAGGACCTTGGCGGGGTCGGTCCGCACCAGCGCGGTGTGGCCGAAGAAGCGGTGCTTCGCCTCGCGGAAGCCCGGGACGCGCATCGCGTAGGCGGCGCCGGTCTCCAGCAGGTCCTGCGGGCGGTCCTGGCGACGCGGGCGGTGGGCCTTGTCGTGGTTGACGCCGTAGCCGCCGGTCGCGGCGGCCACCGTCGTACGGGACCGGCCGCCCTCGGCGGCCTCGTCGGCGGCCGCGGCGGCGGCGGCGCCGATCTGGTCGGCGGCGTCACGCCAGATGAAGCCGTGGAAGGGGGCCACGGTCACGGCCGTGTCCGCGCCGTCCTCGACGATCGCGGCGACCACGCCGTTGACGTCCTCGGTGGTGATGAACGGGCTGGTGCACTGGACGAGCAGCACCACGTCGGCGCCGCGCCCGGTCATCGCCTCGTGCGCGTCCATCGCGTGCAGGACCGCGGCCTCGCTGGTGGCGGTGTCCCCGGCGATGGCGGCCGGGCGCAGGACGACCTCGGCGCCGGCGGTGCGGGCCGCGTCGGCGATGGCGGGGTCGTCGGTGGAGACGACGACGTCGGTGACGAGGTCGGCCTCGCGGCAGGCGCGCACGGCGCGGACGACCAGCGGCACACCGCCGACGGGTGCGAGGTTCTTGCCGGGTACGCCCTTCGAGCCGCCGCGGGCGGGAATGACGGCCAACACCGTTGGCATGGTGGCTCCTTGCGACTTGGGGGGCGGGTTCACAGCTGGCCCCACCTGCGGATCACGGGCGCGACGCGCTGCACGCCCTGGCGGTACGCGGCGCGCGCGGAGTTGCGCGCGATGTCGCGCACGGCCCGGCGCAGCGGGCTGGGCTCGGTGGGCTCGGTCGCGGCGCCGGGCAGCGGCTCGCCCTTCGGGTCGAGGCCGTGGCGGGCGAGCACGCCGGGCAGGTAACCGGGCGCGGTGGTGGTCGTGTAGTACGGCGCCAGCGGCGGGAGCACAGGGGCGGCGGCCAGTTCCGTGACGCGCTCGCGCACGGCACGGAAGGGGTCGCCGTCGGAGGCGATGCCCTGGTTGCGGGCCCACTCGGGGTGCACCCTCGGCACCTCGCCGGAGTCGATCTGGTCCCAGGAGGCGTAGGCGCCGGAACCGAGGAAGTGGTGGTTGCCGAGCGCCTCGCGGATCCCGAGGTCGGTGAGGACGGCCGTGGGGATGCCGCGGTGCATGGACTCCAGCGCGGCCGTCGAACTCACCGTGACCAGCAGGTCGGTGCGGTCCAGGACCTCGCCCATGTGCCCGTAGACGAGCTTGAGGTTCTTCGGCGGGTCCAGCTTGGACACCAGCTTCTGGTACGGCTGTTCCTCGATGTGCGTGGTGTGCTCGCCCGGCTTGCTGCGCAGCTTGACCAGCACCTCGCGCTCCGGGTGGAAGCGCGCGTGGTCCACCGCGCGGCCCAGCAGGTACGTGCGGTCCCTGCGGCTGTCCGGCACGGAGGGCTGGACGGCGAAGACCACGGTGAACGGCCGGTCCCCGGAGGGCTCGTAGGGCTTGCCCTCCAGGAAGGGCAGGGCGGTCTCCACGACCGTCCCGGCGTCGGTGCCGACGCCCTCGTAGACGTCGCGGAAGCGCTGCGCGTCGTGGGCGCTGTTGGCGAGCACGGCGTCGGCGCCGGCCCGCAGCAGGAGCCCGTCGGCGAGCTTCTCGTAGACGACCCCGACGTAGCCGGTGACGACGACCGGACGGCGGGGGGTGCCCTGCCAGGCGCGGGCGAGTCCGTGCAGCATGGCCTGGACGGTGCCGCCGACGCAGGAGAGCACGACGACGTCCGCGGTGTCACGGGAGGTCCCGGCCAGGAACTGCGCCGCGGTGACCTCGCGCATCGAGTCCGCGGGGATGCCGACCTCGGCGAGCTGGCGCTCGGTCGGGGTCGCCCGGCCGCGGAGCAGGCGGGCGTCGAGCCGCGCCTCCGGGGCGATGCGGCGCGCCGTCAGCGCACCCCATTTCCATCGGGTGTCCGAGTCGGCGAGGACGGTGACCCTGATCGGGTCGGCGGTACTTGCTGGCACGCCGCAGACGCTAGGAATGCATTTCGAGCGGGTCTCCAACGCAACGCCAACGGACGGTTAACAACGCGCCGCCGAATGGGGAATCGGCCGCCCCTGACGGCGGATTCATGATTCCGCCATCTCCCGTTCACCTTGGGGTGGGGAAGGCGTCAGGGTGGGGGACGAGCCGCCCCATAGGGTGCGCGACGTGGTTAAGCTCTCCGTCATCGTCCCGTTCTACAACGTGCAGGATTTTGCTCCTGACATGTTGAGGAGCCTCCGCGCGAATACGCGCGCGGATTTCGAGTTCATTCTCGTGAACGACTGCGCAACGGATGACACCCCGGGAATCCTCGAGCGCGCGCTGCCCGACCTGCCCGGGGCGATACTCGTCTCCCACGAGAGGAACGGCGGGCTCGCCACCGCCCGCAACACGGGCATCGACGCCGCCCGGGGCGAGTACCTGACCTTCCTCGACGGCGACGACTGGCTGGCCGAGGGCTACCTGCCCCGGCTGCTGGAGGCCATCGAGACCCTCGGCACCGACTTCGTGCGCACCGACCACGTCGTCTCCCACGGCCGCAGGCGCACCGTCGCCCGGGTGCCGCACGGCCGCCGCGGGGTCGCCCTCGACCCGCGCGAGGCGATCCTCCCCGCCGACCGCACGACCTCGGTGGACTACCCGTACGCCTGGGCCGGCATCTACCACCGGCGGCTGGTCGACGCGGGCCTGCTGCACTTCCCCGACGGGCTGCGCACCGCCGAGGACCGGCCGTGGATCTGGCGGCTGCACCGCGAGGCGAAGTCCTTCGCGGTCGTCGGCCTGCTGGGCGTCTTCTACCGGCGCGGGGTGGCCACCTCGCTCACCCAGATCGGCGACATCCGCCAGCTGGACTTCATCCGATCCTTCGACCAGGTCCTCGCCGAGACCGCGGCGGACCCCGACGCGGACCGCTTCCTGCCCAAGGCGGTGCGCACCTACTGCGCGGTGATCGCGCACCACCTGGGCGCCATGGACCGCTACGAGCCCCGGGTCGCCCGGAAGCTGAAGGCGATGAGCGCGGCCGCCCTGAAGCAGATGCCGCAGGAGATCCTGAACGAGGCGCTGGACTCGATGGACATGAAGCGCAGCCTGCTGCTGCGCCGGACACGCAGGCGCCTCGGCCTCGCCGGGGCGGTGGCCGCGTGATGCCCCGTACCCAGGTGTTCCTGGCGTCGACGCTGTTCGGCGCCGCCACGGTGGCCGCCGCGATGGACGTCGGCCTGTTCGCCCCGGCCGACCGCAGGCTGCTGCTGGTCAGCAACAACGCCGCCGTGCCCGAGATCGCGCCGGCGCTGGACACGGCACCGGGCTTCGGGGCGCTGCGCGGCCGTTTCGACCGGGTGCTCTCGTGGAACGACACGATCGCCCCGCTGCACCCCTCCGGCTGGTCCCCGCGCCCCGAGGACGTGCCTCTGTGGGAGCGCCACCTGCGGCGCCTGTGGGACCTCGGCGAGGACGAGGTCGAGCTGGTCGTCGAGTCCCTGCACGTCGACCCGGCCCTGGCGCTGGTGAACGTCTTCCCGGGCGCGCCCGTCGAGGTGTACGCCGACGGCCTCATGGTCTACGGCCCGACCCGGGACAAGCTGGACCCGCTGGTCACGACCCGGGTGGGCCGGCTGCTGCACCTGGACCTGGTCCCCGGGCTGCGGCCGCTGCTGCTGTCGGAGCACGACGTCCCCGCAGGGCTCGTCCCCGCGGAGGCCTTCACCGGCGTCCTGGCGGGGATCGCGGACCACGACGCGGCCCCGGCTCCCCTCCCCGAGGGCGGCGCGCTGCTGCTCGGCCAGTACCTGTCGGCGCTGGACGTCCTCACCGCCGCCGAGGAGGAGGAGCTGCACGTCCGCATGGTGCGCGGCGCCGTCGCGGCGGGGCACCGCACGGTGGTCTTCAAGCCGCACCCGACGGCGCCCGCGCACTGGTCGCGGCGGCTGGAGCGGGAGGCGGAGGCCCTGGGGGCGGAGCTGACCGTGGCCGGGGCGTCCGAGCTCGCCGAGGTGCTCTTCCTGCGGGCCCGCCCGCGGCTGGTCGTCGGCTGCTTCTCCACCGCGCTGTTCACCGCCTCCGCCCTGTACGGGCTGCCGGTCGCCCGGGTCGGCACGGAGCTGGTGCTGGACCGGCTGACGCCGTACCAGAACAGCAACCGCGTGCCCGTCACGATCGCCGACCGCCTCCTGCCGGACCTGGAGGACCGGACGTACCGCGAGGCGGCGGAAGCCTGGCGGCCGCCGACGGCGGAGCGGGTCGAGCGGGACCTGACGCCGCTGGTGCGCGCCGTGGGCTACTGCATGCAGCACCAGACGTACGCGCATCTGCGGGACGAGGCGGTCCGCTACCTGACGGACGGCCTGGACACCGGCACCTGGCGCTACTTCAAGCGGCGCCGGCTGGCCTCCCTGGCGCTCCCGGGGGCGGTGCCGTCCCAGCTGGCGTTCCTGCCGGCCAACCCGGCCGTGCGTAGGGTCGCACGGCGGATCAGGCATGTGACGTCCCGCGGCTGACGGCGGGACGTCAGGGCCACGGGGGCCGGCGCGGAGGATCGCGCCGGCCCCCGTGCGGTGACGGCCGCACGGTGCTGCCCGCGCGGTGACTACCGCGCGCCGTCCGGGGCGAGGGTCCGCTCGATGCCCGCGACGAGGATCCGCAGACCGGTCTCGAAGCGCGCGTCGTAGTGGTCGAACATCTCCCGGCCGGCCTCGCCCACCAGTGGGAACTCCCCGCCGAGACGGGCCTGCCGCTCGTCGGTGTCGTAGCGCGGGTCGCGCCGGCCGGGCAGCGGCTGCACGGCCTGCTCCTCGATCACGAAGCCGATGGTGAAGGTGTACGCGGTGAACCACGCGTTGAGGGCGTCCTCGACGCGGAAGCCCTGCTCGACGAAGGCACCCAGGTAGCGCTCCAGGGCGCCCGCGTGGCTGTCGTCGGTGAGGTGCGTGCCGCTGAAGACCTTGGCGCCGTCCCGGTAGGCCAGCAGGGCCGCACGCGTGCCGCGGCAGGCGGTGGCGATCCAGTCCCGCCAGTCGGAGCCGGGGACCTCCTGGCCCATGCCGCGCTCCAGCATCTGCCGCAGCATGCGGGTGGCCATGGCGTCGAGCAGGGCCTGCTTGTTGGCGAAGTGCCAGTACAGGGCCGGTGCCTGCACCTGGAGCTCCTTGGCGAGCCGGCGCAGGGTCAGCCCTTCGAGCCCCTCCTCGTTCAGCAGGCCGAGGGCGGTCTCCACCACCTTGTCGCGGTCCAGTCGCGTCGCTGCCACGTGCCCATCCTGTCCGTCCGTCGACACCCCTTGACAATTTAACACCGTTAAGGGGACTCTCGGGATATGGAACTTAACAGCGTTAAGGAAACCGGTGTCCTGATCGTCGGGGCCGGCCCCACCGGACTCGCCCTCGGCATCGACCTCGCCCGCCGCGGTGTGCCCGCGCTCGTCGTGGAGCGCTCCGACCGGCTGTTCCCCGGCTCACGGGGCAAGGGCCTGCAGCCCCGCTCGCTGGAGGTGCTCGACGACCTCGGCGTGGTCGGCGCCGTCCTCGCGTCGGGCGGCCCCTACCCGCAGGGCCGCGTCTGGCAGGACGGCCGTCCGGTCCACGAGTGGGAGATGTTCGAGCGGGTGCCCGCCACCTCCGCCGCCCCCTACGGCGCGACGTGGATGGTCCCCCAGTGGCGCACGCAGGAGATCCTGCACGCGCGGCTGCGCGAACTGGGCGGCTCGGTCCGCTTCGGCGCCGGACTCACCGGTCTCACCCAGGACGCGGACGGCGTGACCGCGGAACTGGCCGACGGCACGAGCGTGCGGGCGGCGTACCTGGTCGCCTCCGACGGCGGGCGCAGCGCCGTGCGCAGGGCCCTGGGCATCGCCATGCACGGCGAGACCGTCGACCCCGCCCCGATGCTCGTCGCCGACGTGACGCTGACCGGCCTGGACCGCGAGCACACCCACGTGTGGCGGGGCCCGGACGACACCGGCGCGGTCGCCTTCCCGATGGGCGGCACCGAGCGGGACTTCCAGTTCGTCGCGACGTACCCGGCCGGCGCGGAACGCCCCGACACCTCACCGGACGGGGTGCGCAAGACCGTCGAACAGCGCACCCACCTGGCGGCCGACGACGTGCTCGAGGTCACGTGGAGCTCCGACTTCCGGCCGCGCGCCGCCCTGGCCGAGCGCTTCCGGGAGGGCCGGGTCCTGCTCGCCGGGGACGCCGCCCACATCCACTCCCCCGCGGGCGGCCAGGGCCTCAACACCGGCATCCAGGACGCCTACAACCTCGGCTGGAAACTCGGCCAGGTGCTGCGGCACGGCGCCGCGGCCAAGCTGCTGGACAGCTACGAGCAGGAACGTCTGCCGGTCGCCGCCGACGTCCTCGGCATGAGCACGCACCTGCACCGCAGCACCATCAGCCGGGGCCGGCCGATGAACCAGCGGGGCGCCGAGGTCCACCAGCTCGGTCTCGGCTACCGCGACGGCCCGCTCACCGCCGAGACCCGCGAGGGCCTCGCCGAGGACGCCCTGCGGGCCGGGGACCGCGCGCCCGACGCACCCCTCACCGGCGGCGGGCGGCTCTTCGACGTCCTGCGCGGCCCCCACTTCACGGTGCTGGCCGTCGGCGCCGAACCGCCCCCGGCGCTGCCCGGCTTCGCCCGCGCGCACCGCGCCGGGCCCGGCAGCGCGGTCCACCGCACCTACGGCGAGGGCCTGTTCGTGGTCCGCCCGGACGGCTACGTCGGCCTCGCCACGTGCGATCCGGAGCGCGTCACCGCCTGGCTCGCCCGCTTCGCCGGGTGACTCAGAAGACGTCCGAGGGGACGTACGTCCCCCAGACCTCGCGGAGCGCCTCACAGACCTCGCCCACCGTGGCCCGGGCACGGAGCGCGTCCCTCATCGGGTACAGGACGTCCTCCGTGCCCTCGGCGGCCTTCCGCAGCGCGGACAAGGCCGAGTCCACGGCCCGCCCGTCGCGTCCGGCACGCAGCGCGGCCAGCCGCGCCACCTGCGCCTCCTCGATCGCGGGGTCGACGCGCAGCGGCTCGTAGGGCTCCTCCTCCCCCAGCTGGAAGCGGTTGACGCCGACGACCACCCGCTCCGCGGAGTCGGTCTCCAGGGCGATCCGGTAGGCGTTGCGCTCGATCTCGGCCTTCTGGAAGCCCCGTTCGATCGCGCTCACCGCCCCGCCGAACTCCTCCACCTTGGCCATCAGCTCCAGCGCGGCCGCCTCCAGGTCGTCGGTCATCGACTCCACGACGTAGGACCCGGCGAAGGGGTCCACGGTCGCCGTCACGTCGGTCTCGTACGCCAGGACCTGCTGGGTGCGCAGCGCGAGCCGGGCGGACTTCTCGGTGGGGAGCGCGATCGCCTCGTCGAAGGAGTTGGTGTGCAGCGACTGCGTGCCGCCCAGCACCGCCGCCAGCCCCTGGACGGCCACCCGCACCAGGTTCACCTCCGGCTGCTGGGCGGTCAGCTGGACGCCCGCGGTCTGGGTGTGGAAGCGCAGCATCCACGACCTGGGGTTCCTCGCCCCGAACTCCTCGCGCATGACGCGGGCCCAGATGCGGCGGGCGGCACGGAACTTGGCGACCTCCTCCAGCAGCGTCGTGCGCGAGACGAAGAAGAAGGACAGCCGGGGCGCGAAGTCGTCCACGTCCATGCCCGCGGCGAGGGCGGTGCGGACGTACGCGATGCCGTCGGCGAGGGTGAAGGCGATCTCCTGCGCGGGCGAGGCGCCGGCCTCGGCCATGTGGTAGCCGGAGATGGAGATGGTGTTCCAGCGCGGGATCTCGGCGCGGCAGTAGCGGAAGAGGTCCGCGACCAGCCGCAGCGAGGGCTTGGGCGGGAAGATGTACGTGCCGCGGGCGATGTACTCCTTGAGCACGTCGTTCTGGATCGTGCCGGTGAGCCGGTCTGCGGGCACCCCCTGCTCCTCGCCGACCAGCTGGTACATCAGGAGCAGCAGGGCGGCGGGCGCGTTGATCGTCATCGAGGTGGAGACCCGGTCCATCGGGATGCCGTCGAAGAGCACCCGCATGTCCTCGACCGAGTCGACGGCCACGCCGACCTTGCCGACCTCGCCGTGGGCGAGGGGGGCGTCGCTGTCGTGGCCCATCTGGGTCGGCAGGTCGAAGGCGACGGACAGGCCCGTGGTGCCGTGGGCGATCAGCTGCCGGTAGCGCGCGTTGGACTCGGCGGCGGTGCCGAAGCCCGCGTACTGGCGCATCGTCCAAGGCCGGGTGGTGTACATCGTCGGATGGACACCGCGGGTGTAGGGGTAGCCGCCCGGCTCACCGAGCCGTTCGCCCGGGTCCCAGCCGTCCAGGGCGTCGGGGCCGTAGACGGGCTCGATCGGCAGACCGGATTCGGACTCGCGTGCCATGCGTCATGCCTCCAGCGACTCGGCCCCCATTCCTCAGTGTGCGGCGAACCGTGACCGGGCCGGTGCAACTACATGCCGGGGAAATCAGTCAAAGGGTGTACCGACTCATCTCCAGGGGGACGAAGTGGCACTCATATCCGTCACAAGATCACGCGCGGCGGCCGCGGCCGCCGCGCTGCTCACCGGGGCGCTCCTCGCCGGCTGTACGGCCCAGGCGAGCGAGCCCACCGCCAGGGCCTCCGTGGCACCGGGCACCGCGGGCCCCACGGCGAGCCCCTCCGGGAGCCCGAGCACGAGCCCGGGCACGGCGCCGGGCAGCGGCTCCCCCTCGCCGACGGCGTCGCCGTCCGCCACGAAGGAGCCGGAGGCCGACCGCACCCCCCGGCCGGTCGTCGTGATCGCACGGGGCAGCAGCAGCGCGAAGGTGCGCGAACTGCAGGCGCGGCTGAAGCAGCTCGGCCTCTTCGGCCGCAACCCCACCGGCTACTACGGCGACGTCACCGCCTCCGCGGTGCGCGCCTTCCAGTCCCGTCACAAGCTGCCCGCCTCGGGCACCGTCACCGACAGGACCTGGGCGAAGCTGCGCTCGGTCACCCGGCAGCCCACGCACGGCGCCATGTACCCGCCGACCAGCAACCCGGTGGCGAAGCTCGACCCGCGCTGCATGACCGGCCGTGTGCTGTGCGTCAGCAAGAACAGCCGCACCCTGGCCTGGGTGGTGAACGGCAAGGTCGTCTCCGCGATGGACGTCCGCTTCGGCTCCCAGTACACGCCGACCCGCGAGGGCACCTTCAGCGTCTTCGCCAAGAGCCGGAACCACGTGTCGACGATCTACCACACGCCCATGCCGTACGCGATGTTCTTCAGCGGCGGCCAGGCGGTGCACTACTCGGCCGACTTCGCGGCCCGCGGCTACGCGGGGGCCTCGCACGGCTGCGTCAACGTGCGCGACCGCGCGAAGATCTCGGCGCTCTTCGACCAGGTGCGGATCGGCGACAAGGTCGTCGTCTACTGGTGACCCCGGGCCAGGAGCCCGTCCAGCGCCCGCCCGAACAGCAGCCGGCCGGCCCACGCGGTGGGCCGGTCGAACGCCCCCGGCAGCGGGCGCACCCTCAGGTCCTCGCGCCACACCACGCGTGAGCCCCCCGCCTCCCGCGGCCACACCTCGATCTCGGCCCAGCCGAGCACGGTCCGGCCGCGCTTCTCCAGCCGGCACCGCCCGGGACGGCCCGCGTCCGGCGGCTCCCAGCGCACGATCTCCATGGGGTCGTCGACGGCCATCCGCCCGAGTCCGGTGCGTGCCGTGAACGACCGCTCCCCCGTGACGACGGCGGTGGTGAACGGCACCAGCTCCGCATGGCGTTCCCAGTCGGTGACCCGGCGCCAGGCCTCGGCGGCGGGGAGCGGGCAGTGCCGCTCGATCCGGAAGATCACGTCGTCGAGCCTACGCCGCCGCCCCTGCGGCACCACGTGAGGACGCGGGCGGAGCGGGGGGAAAGCGCTCCGCCCGCGTCCCTCGTTGGGGGCCCGATACGGGGGGACCGGGCGACCCCTCGACCGATGACCAGTCGGTCTACTGGTTAAAGCGCCCGGGAGGCCGAAAGTGTCACACCCCGCACCCGCCGCATCCGCCGCGCCCGGGAGCGCGGCCGGGAGGGAGAGCTGCCCGGCCGCGCTCGGGTGCGGACCCGTGGGCACGGGAAGTGCCCGGATCCGCGGGGCCGATGACCAGTCGGCCCGTCCATGGGAGCGCGCGGCGGCCGGAAAGTGTCACTCGCCGCCGTGGCCACGGTGCGGTCCCGGCCGCCCGTCGGACGGTACGACCGGGGCGGACAGTGGGGACGGTGCGGCCTTGGAGGCCGGTACGGACGGTGCGACCGGGGCGGACCGTGCGGTGCCGCGCGAGCCGTGGCCACCCTGGCGGTGGTGTCCGCCGGAACGGTTCTTCCAACGGCCGCGGCCCTCCCGGGAGTCGTCGTCGCCCCGCTCGTCCCCCTTCCCGGCCTTGCCGCCGTTCCCCCCGTGCCCGCCGTTCCAGCCGAGCAGCCCGGCGCAGTAGCGGCGGACCTCGCGCTGGCCGCCGCCCGCCGCCTCGCGCAGCTGCTTGTAGGCCTGCTCGTCCACGCCCTTGCGGTGCCGGCCGGCCGCGGCGTAGGCCCGGCACAGCGCCCTGTGGTCCAGGGCCGGCGTGGAGGACGGCGTGGAGGACAGCGTCCCGGCCGGCCGGCCGGGGAGGACGGTGCCGTGGGTGCCGCCGGTACCGCCCGCCGGGCGGCCGTGACCGGGCCCGGGGCCGGGGCGGGAGGTCGGCGGGGCGGTGCGGCCGGGTGACGGCGAACCGCTGTCCGAGGCCGCCGTCGCCGCGCTCTGGGTGTGGACCGGGGCGGGGTCCGGGACACCGCTGCCGAGCAGGGCCGGCAGCGCGCCGGCGGCGGCCGCCACGCTCACCCCGGCCACCGCGGCGGTCGCGATCAACGTGCCCGTCAGCGATCTGGAGTGACGGGGCGTACGGCTCCGCCCGCTCCGGGACACCGCGCCCGCGCCGGGCGACCAGTCGTCGGCCGTGCCGAGGCGGACGCCCGCGGAACCCCCGGTGAGCGCGTCGTCGCCGCGCGCGGCACGGAACGCGGCGACGGCGGCCTCCTCGCGTTCCGGGTCGAGGGGCGCGGGAGCCGCGGCGGCGGCCAGCAACCCGGCCACGGCGGCGGCGCGCTCGTCGCGCCAGGCCCGCTCCGCGGGGTCGTCACCGTGGGCACCCCGCAGCAACCGCTCGGCGGTGGCGTCGTCCAGCCAGTCCTGTCCTCGGTTATCGCTCATCTCATGTCCTCAAGCGTTCGGGACGCCGAAAACGTCACACTTGACGACCCGCCGTCGGAATCCAGCAGCTCAGCCAGACGGCGCAGGCCGCGGCTGGTGGCCATGCGCATCGCACCGGGCCTCTTGCCGACGACCTCGGCCGCCGACCGGGAGTCCAGGCCCATCACGACGCGCAGCAGCACGGCCTCGGCCTGGTCCTGGGGAAGGGCGGCGATGGCCGCCAGCGCGGCGCCGGTGCCCACCGCGGCGACCGCCTCCTCGGCGGTGTCCGAGACGGCGGGCCGGTCGAGCAGTTCCTCCACCCCGGCGGCGGCCAGCGGCCGGCGGCCCACCGCCCGCAGGTGGTCCAGCGCCCGGTTGCGGGCGACCCGGGCCGCCCAGCCGCGTACCGCGTCCCCGTCGCCGTGGAAGCCCGGCAGGTCGCGCGCTATCTGCAACCACGCCTCCGACGCCACGTCCTCGGCGTCCCCCGCGCCGACCAGCGAGCGTACGTACTGCAGCAGTTGCGGCTGCACCGCTCGGTACACGAACCGGAAGCCGTCCTCGTCCCCCTCTTGCGCCGCGCGTACCGCGGTCGCCAAATCCACGTGCGGGCCTCCCCCTCGGAATCGCGCACCATACTGCCCCATCATGGGCGCCGGCAGGGCGTCCGGGGGCGGCTACCCGCCGGTCACCAGGGGTCAGGACAGCAGCCGGGAGAGCCGCTTCAGGCCGCGGTGCGCCGCCGTACGGACCGCTCCCGCGCGCTTGCCCAGCACCCGGGCCGCGGACACCCCGTCGAGCCCGACGACGACGCGCAGCAGCACCGCCTCCGCCTGGTCGGGCGGGAGCGAGGCGATCAGGGAGAGGGCGCGCTCGGTGGCGAGCGCCTCCAGTGCGCGGTCCGCGGTGTCCTCGGCCGCGGGGAGGTCCAGCAGTTCGGGGTCGAGGGGACGGGCGCGGGGCCTGGCGTCCTGGCGCCGCAGGTGGTCCAGGGCCCGGTGCCGGGCTATGGTCGCCGCCCAGCCCCGGAAGCCCGCCCCGTCCCCGCGGAACCGGCCGAGGTCGCGGGCGATTTCGAGCCAGGCCTCGGAGGTGACGTCCTCCGCGTCGTCGCCGACGAGGCCGCGCACGTAGCCGAGCAGCAGCGGCTGGACCAGCCGGTAGACCACCGCGAAGGCGTGCTCGTCCCCACCCTGGGCGCGCCCGACCGCGGCCCCGAGCTCCATGTCGCGGTCGGCCCGCGGATCGTGGCGCCCCCCGTTGCTGGCCACACCGTCCTCTCGAATCGCCGACATCCTGTACAGCGTGGATTCGCACTGAATCGTCACACCTGTCGGGCCGCCCTGGCGATGGGTGTGACATTTTCGGCCGCGTTGACGCTTTAACAATCAGAAGCGGCCGAAGACGCTCCTGTGGGGGGAGGCGGACTTCGGCCGCTTCACCTGGGACGGCCGGGTACGGCGGCTCAGCCGGCCCGGTCGGCGAGGGTGCTGAAGTCCTGCCAGCTCAGGACCGGCGGGCCCGGGTCCCAGAGCTTCTGGGTGAGCGCGCGCAGGGGCATCCGGATGCCGGCCGCGACCTCGTCCTCGGTCTGGGCGTCCGCCCGGTCGCACCAGACGGCCAGCCGCGCGCCGAGGATGCGGTCCGGTCCCGCGAGCGCCGCGGGCACGGCGCCGTCCCGGTAGACGACGGCCGGGGTCCACTCCTCGTAGATGCGCCGCCCGCTGGGGTAGGGGAAGTTCTCCGGCGCGCCAAGGACGTAGTAGAGGTACCAGGAGTTGAGGTTGAGCAGCTGCCGGCCCTCGCGCAGGAGGTCCTCGGGCAGCCGTCCGCGCAGTTTGTTGCTGGACCAGTAGGCGACCACCCGGTCCGGGTCCGCGGCGACCCGGGCGCCGCCGGAGAAGCCGTCGTTCCAGGCCTCGACCCGTTTGCCGAGCGATCGCAGGGTGGCGGCGCGGTCGTTGAGCCAGCCGGCCGCCGCGTCGGCCACCCCGGCGTCCGGGCCGTAGCGCTCACGCGCGTACGCGGCGAGCTGCGGGAAGGACGTCTCCGGGTGGTCCGTCACGAGCGGTCCGTACTCGTCGCCGCCGACGTGCCAGTAGGCACCGGGGAAGAGCGGTGCGTACTCCTCGAGCAGGTCGTCGACGACGCCAGCGGCACCGGGCCGGGAGATGTCCAGCGCCCCGCGCACGGGGGTGCCGTCCACGGAACGCAGCTGGAGGTCCGGGTGGGCGTCGAGCACGGCACCCATGTGGCCGGGGCTGTCGATCTCCGGGACGACGGTGATGTGCCGCTGCGCGGCCAGGTCGACGACGGCGCGGATGTCCTCCTTCGACAGATGCCGGGGCGACACGATCTCGGGGTGGCTGTCGCTCTGGACGCGGAAGCCCTGGTCGTCGCTGAGGTGGAGGTGGAGCTGGTTGTACTTCAGGTCGCCCAGCTCGCGGACCCTGGCCTCCAGCCACTCACGGCTGAAGTACTTGCGTCCGATGTCGATCATCAGTCCGCGCTCCGGCCGGTCCGGGCGGTCCTCGACGGTGCCGGCCGGCACCCGTCCGGTGGAACGGACCGCCTGGAGGAGGGTCCGCGTGCCGTAGAAGACCCCGGCGTCGGTGCCGGCGCGTACTGTCACCCCGTCGGCCGAACTTGTCATCTCGTACGACTCCGGGCCCGCACTACTCCGTTCGAGTGAAAGCGCGATGTCCCCCGGTTTGGCGGGCCCACTGACGTACGGCCGGCTGAGCTCCTGCGCGAGCAGCCGCGCCTCGTCCTCCACGGCGCTCCCGGCGGGCGCCACCACGCGCGAGCCGGGGCCCGGTACGAAGGCGGCGGTACCGGCGGCAGGGGTGAAGGAACGGACGGCGGGGATCGAGGGGAACCCGGCGGACGTGCTCGCCCGCTCCGCGGGCGGGGCGCCGGGGGCCGCGGTCCCCGCGGGTGCGGCGAGCGCGGGACCGGCCCCGAGCACGGCGCTCAGCACCGCGGTCAGCACGGCCGTCGCCGCGTACGCCGACGCACGTTTCGCCCGCATCTGCCACATGATCCGAATTTATGCCCGCTCTGTGGATCTCGCCGTGCGGACCAGGGGAAGCCGTGCACTTTCGTTCCCGTACGAGTGAAATTCGTGCATCCGTCGTACAGGGCCGAACATAGGCCGATACGGTGGTCGTCACTCGTCGTCCCCCTGTGGTTCACGCCGCGCAGCCGCCTCGCGGTTCCCCCCACCTTCGTCACCGTTCCCTCCCAGGAGCCCACCGCTGTCCAGCGACACCCCCGCCCTC
>NZ_JARAVK010000015.1:0-70458 GCF_033792765.1 Streptomyces sp. PA03-6a
CCCCGTACACCCGCCCGGGGGGCTCCGCCGCCGCGAGCAGCTTCACGGCGGCCTCCCCCGCCTCCGCGGGCGTCCAGCGGGCGCCCCGGTCGGCGGTCGGCCCCGGCCGCCAGCCCTCCATGACCGTGATGCGGCCGCCCTCGGCCTCGAAGACCCGCCCCGTGACACCGGCCGAGGCGGCCGACCCGAGCCAGACGACGAGCGGCGAGACGTTCCCCGGCGCCATGGCGTCGAAGGCGCCTGCCCCGGGCGCGGCCATGGCCTCGGCGAAGACCGCCTCGGTCATCCGGGTCCGGGCCGCCGGGGCGACGGCGTTGACCCGTACCCCGTACCGCGCCAGCTCCGCGGCGGCCACCAGGGTCAGGCCGACGACGCCCGCCTTGGCGGCCGCGTAGTTGCCCTGCCCGACGCTGCCCAGCAGCCCGGCACCGGACGTGGTGGTGACGATCCGCGCGTCAGGGGTGCGGCCCGCGCGGGTCTCGGCCCGCCAGTGCGCGGCCGCGTGCCGCAGCGGCAGGAAGTGGCCGGTGAGATGGACCCGCAGGACGGCGTTCCAGTCGTCCTCGTCCAGGTTGACGAGCATCCGGTCACGCAGGAATCCCGCGTTGTTGACCAGGGTGTCCAGCCGCCCGAACGCCTCCAGTGCGGTGGCGACGAGGGACGCCGCCCCCTGCGGGGTGGCGATGTCGCCGTCGTGCACGACGGCCTCGCCGCCCCGGGCACGGATCTCGGCCGCCACCTCGTGGGCGGGCGCGGCCGAACTCCCGGCGCCGTCCGGCCCGCCGCCGAGGTCGTTGACCACGACCCGGGCGCCCTCGGCGGCGAACGCCAGGGCGTGCGCCCGGCCCAGCCCGCGCCCCGCACCGGTGACGGCGACCACGCGCCCGGCGCAGACCCCCGTCGTGGCGCCGCCCTGTGCGGTCATCCCGCCCATCCCGCTCCCCTTCCGTACCCGGCCGCGGTGAGGAACACCGGGGCCTCGCCGCCGCCGTGCAGGTGCAGGCTGGCGCCGCTGATGTAACGGGCCCGCTCGGAGGCGAGGAAGACACAGGCGTCCCCCACCTCCACCGGCTCCGCGAGCCGCCCGAGCGGCACCGTGCGCTCCACGGCGGCGACGCCGTCCTCGTCCCCGTAGTGCAGGTGCGACGACTCGGTGCGGACCATGCCGAGCACCAGGGTGTTGACGCGGATCAGCGGGGCCCATTCGACGGCCATGGAGCGGGCCAGGCTCTCCAGGCCCGCCTTGGCCGCGCCGTAGGCCGCCGTTCCCGGTGAGGGGCGGCCGCCGCTGACGCTGCCGATCATCACGACCGCGCCACCCTCTTGCTGACGGGCCATCACCTGATGGGCGGCGAGCGAGGCGTTGAGCGGCGCCAGCAGATTGAGCTCGACTACCCGCGCGTGCCGTTCGGGTCCCGCCTCGCCGAGCAGCCGGTAGGGCGTCCCGCCCGCGTTGTTGACCAGGACGTCGATGCGCCCGTAGGTCTCCGCCACCGTGTCGAGGACCCCCGCGGTGGCGCCCGGATCGCGCAGGTCCACCGCCCGGAAGTCGGCTCCGTCGGGCGGCGGCCCGGGCGGCGGGCGGCGGGCGCAGACCACGACGCGGGCGCCGGCCTCCGCGAACGCACGGGCGATGCCGGCGCCGACCCCGCGCGTGCCGCCGGTGACGACGGCGACCCGGTCCGACAGATCGACAGTCATGCTCACGCCGGAGTACCTTTCCCCTAACAAACGTTTGGTGGAAAGGTAGCTGATCCACGGATGACTGTCTCCACCGCGCACCCCGAACCCGGCGTCGCCGCCGTCACCGTCGACCACCCGCCGGTCAACGCCCTTCCCGTAAGCGGCTGGTACGAACTGGCGGACGCCCTGCGCGCCGCCGGCCGCGACCCGGGCACCCGCTGCGTCGTCCTGCGCGCCAAGGGCCGCGGCTTCAACGCGGGCGTCGACCTGAAGGAGATGCAGCGCACCGCGGGCCACACGGCCCTGATCGGCGCCAACCGCGGCTGCTACGAGGCCTTCGCCGCCGTCTACGAGTGCGAGGTGCCGGTCGTCGCCGCCGTGCAGGGGCACTGCCTGGGCGGTGGTGTCGGTCTGGTCGGCAACGCGGACGCCGTCGTCGCCGCCGAGGACGCCTCCTTCGGCCTGCCCGAGCTGGACCGCGGCGCCCTGGGCGCGGCCACCCACCTCGCGCGGCTGGTCCCCCAGCACTTGATGCGCACGCTCTACTTCACCTCCCGCACGGTCACCGCCGCCGAACTCCACCGCCACGGCTCGGTCTGGCAGGTCGTGCCCCGCGGGGAACTCGACGCCGCGGCCCTCGCCCTCGCCCGCGAGATCGCGGCCAAGGACGGCGAGCTGCTCCGCCTCGCCAAGGCCGCCATCAACGGCATCGACCCCGTCGACGTCCGCCGCAGCTACCGCTTCGAACAGGGCTTCACCTTCGAGGCCAACCTCAGTGGCGTCGCGGACCGGCACCGCGACGCCTTCGTGTCCGGTTCCGCGTCCGGGTCCGGGGGGCGACGATGAGCGACAAGCTCATGACCGCGGACGAGGTGGCGGCCGAGCTCCGCTCCGGGATGACCGTCGGCATCGGCGGCTGGGGCTCCCGCCGCAAGCCGATGGCCCTGGTGACGGCCCTCCTGCGGTCCGGCGTCACGGACCTGACGGTCGTCTCCTTCGGGGGCCCGGACGTCGGCCTGCTGGCCGCGGCGGGCCGGATCCGCAGGCTGGTCACCGCCTTCGTCACCCTGGACTCGATCCCGCTCGAACCGCACTTCCGCGCCGCCCGGCAACGCGGCGCCCTGGAACTCGGCGAGCTGGACGAGGCCATGATGATGTGGGGCCTGACCGCGGCCGCCCACCGGCTGCCCTTCCTGCCGGTGCGCGCCGGGCTCGGCTCCGACGTGATGCGGGTCAACCCCTGGCTGCGGACGGTCACCTCGCCCTACGACGACGGGGAGGAGCTGGTCGCCGTCCCCGCGCTGCACCTGGACGCCGCCCTGGTGCACCTCAACCGCGCCGACGCCCGCGGCAACGGCCAGTACCTCGGCCCCGACCCGTACTTCGACGACCTGTTCTGCGAGGCGGCGGACACCGCCTATGTGTCGTGCGAACGCGTCGTGGACACCGCCGACCTGCTCAAGGCGGCCGGCCCCCAGTCCCTTCTGGTGAAGCGGCAGTTCGTCACCGGGGTCGTCGAGGCCCCGCACGGAGCGCACTTCACCTCCTGCGTCCCCGACTACGACCGCGACGAGGACGTCCAGCGGGAGTACGCCCGGGCCGCCGCCGATCCCGACGCCTGGACGGCCTTCGCGGAACGTCTGGTGTCCGGCGCGGGGAAGGAACGGCCGTGAACCCCACCCGCGCCGAATACGCCGTCGTCGCCTGCGCCGAGGCGTGGCGTGGCGACGGCGAGGTGCTGGCCGCCCCCATGGGGCTGATCCCCTCCCTGGGCGCGCGGCTGGCCCGGCTGACCTTCGCACCCGGCCTGCTGCTCACCGACGGTGAGGCCCTCCTCCTGGACGCGGCGGGCGAGGTGGAGGGCTGGCTGCCCTACCGGCAGCACCTGGCGCTGGTCACCGGCGGGCGGCGGCACGTCATGATGGGCGCGAGCCAGCTCGACCGGTACGGCAACCAGAACATCTCCTGCATCGGCGACTGGCGGCGTCCCACCCGGCAGCTGCTGGGGGTGCGGGGCGCGCCCGTCAACACGCTCAACAACCCGACCAGCTACTGGGTGCCGCGGCATTCGCCCCGCGTCTTCGTCGAACGCGTCGACATGGTGTGCGGCGTCGGCCACGACAGGGCGGCCGCCGCCGGCCCGTCCGCCACCCGGTTCCACGACATCCGGCGGGTCGTCAGCGACCTCGGCGTCTTCGACTTCGAGACCCCCGAACGCACCATGCGCGTCCGGTCCCTGCACCCCGGGGTGAGCCCGGCCGCCCTCCAGGAGGCCACCGGCTTCCCGCTGCCGCTCCCCGCGGACCCGCCGCGCACCCGCGCGCCCGGCGCCGAGGAACTGCGGCTGATCCGTACCGTCCTCGACCCCGAGGGGCTGCGGGAGCGGGAGGTGCGGGCCTGATGGAGACCGCGCTGACCCGGCTCGTCGGGGTCCGCCACCCCCTGGTGCAGACCGGCATGGGCTGGGTCGCCGGTCCCCGCCTGGTGTCGGCGACGGCGAACGCCGGCGCGCTCGGCATCCTCGCCTCGGCCACCATGAGCCCGGAGCATCTGCGCCGGGCTGTGCGGGAGGTACGGGAGCGCACCGAGGGGGCGCCGTTCGGGGTCAACCTGCGGGCGGACGCGGGCGACGCCGCGGAAAGGGTGCGCATCATCGTCGAGGAGGACGTCCGCGTCGCCTCCTTCGCGCTGGCCCCCACCCGTGAACTCATCGGCCGTCTCAAGGACGCGGGGGTGGTCGTCATCCCCTCCGTCGGCGCGCGGCGGCACGCCGAGAAGGTCGCCGCCTGGGGCGCGGACGCCGTGATGGTGCAGGGCGCCGAGGGCGGCGGCCACACGGGGCACGTCGCCACCACGGTGCTGCTGCCGCAGGTCGTGGACGCCGTCGGCATCCCCGTGATCGCGGCGGGCGGCTTCTTCGACGGCCGCGGCCTGGCGGCCGCCCTCGCGTACGGTGCGGCGGGCGTCGGTATGGGGACCCGCTTCCTGCTCACCTCCGACAGCCCGGTGCCCGACCCGGTCAAGGCCCGCTACCTGGCCGCGTCCGTGCGGGACGTCGTCGTCACCGACCGCGTCGACGGGCTGCCGCACCGCATGCTCCGCACCGACCTGGTGGCCGCCCTGGAGCGCTCGGGGAAGGCGGCCGCCCTGCTGCGGGCCCTGCGGCACGCGGCGGCCTTCCGCCGCGTCTCGGGGATGGGCCCGCGCGCCATGGTCCGCGACGGCCTGGCGATGCGGCACGGCAGAAAGCTGACCTGGAGTCAGACCCTGCTCGCCGCCGGCACGCCGATGATGCTGAAGTCCGCGATGGTCGACGGCCGCCCGGACCTGGGGGTGATGGCCGCCGGGCAGGTCGCGGGCGTGATCGGCGACCTGCCCTCCTGCGCGGAACTCGTCGCTCGCGTCATGGCCGACGCCGAGGACGCCCTCGCCCGGCTGGCCTCCCTCGCCACGCCCGCCTGAGGGCCCGTGGCGGGCCCCCTCGCGGCCGCCCGGCCACGCGACGGCAAAGCGGTACCCGCGGACCGCTGACGCCACCCTCACGGACGACCACGCGTCCCCGGCGTGCAGGCCCCCGTGCCGTTTCCGGCCGCCGACGACGCCCGGCCCCAGCACCATCGCGGCTGTAGCCGCATGCCGCAGCCGACTCCGCGACGGCGGCAATGCCCCGGGCACCGTGGGCGCCCGCCGAACTTGCGCAAGAGCTCGTCCTCGCCGCCAAGGGCCTCGCCGAGCAGACCCAGCCGATCCCGGCGATGCTCCCGCCGCGGCTGCCGGCCTACGAGGTCACCGATCCCCACGGCCCGGGGCCCAGACGCGCCGCGAGCGCTGCCAGGGCCGAGGGAGGCCCGCTGCGACGGACACGCCACCCCTCATGGCCCGGCCGAGCGGAGCGGCCCCGCACACGGACCGGCGAAGGCGCCACGTCTCCCGTCGTCGCCGCCGGCGGCGCCACCCGGGCGAACGGGCCCGGCGGCGCTCACCCCACCGGTCGAGCCGCCCCGGGGGAGCGGCGCGCCGCCTTGATCACGTGCGCCACGGCTGTTGCCATGACGCACTATGGCGACGACGCATGAGCTGACGTCACCGGATGCCCGGCCCCGCGCGCGCCACGCCGCACCGCCGCGCAGCCGCCCGCACTCCGAGGTCCATCTGCTCGCCTCCCTGGCGGCGCTCTTCACCGTGGTCCAGCTCCTCCTGGTCGTCGCGCCCGGCATGGGCCTCGGCTGGGACGAGTCGGTCTACGTCAGCCAGGTCTCCCCGGACATCCCTTCGGCCTTCTTCAGCGCGCCCCGCTCCCGGGGCGTGCCGGTCCTCGTCGCGCCGATCGCGCTGCTGACCGCGTCGACCCTCGCGCTCCGGGTCTATCTGGCGGTCCTGTCGGGCGCGGCCCTGTTCCTGGCCCTGTGGCTGTGGCGGCCGCTGCTCGGCACCCGGGTGGTGGCGCTGGCCGGGCTGCTCTTCACCGGGCTGTGGGTGACCCTGCTGTACGGCCCCCAGGCGATGCCCAACCTCTGGGTCGCGCTGGTGGCCCTGATCGCGGTGGGCTGCTACCTGCACGCGGCGGCGCCGGGCCACACCGGTCGGGGCGCACTCGCCGGCCTGGCGGTGGCGTTCGCCGCGCTGACCCTGCTGCGCCCGCACGACGCCGCCTGGCTGGCCCTGCCCCTGGGCGTCGCCGCGCTCTTCGTGCGCGGCCGGCGCCGGCCGGTGCTGCTCGCGGCCATCGCGGCCGGGGTGCTGCTGGGCGGCGCCCAGTGGGTGGTCGAGGCGTTCACCAGCTACGGCGGCATCCTGGCCCGGATGGACCGCGCGAACGCCATCGAGGGCGGCCTCGGCTGGCACCTGGCCTTCGCCGACCAGCTCAGCACCCTGGACGCGTCGCACACACTGTGCCGCCCCTGCGACGCCGTCTGGCAGCACAAGGGTGACGCCGTGTGGTGGTTCGCCCTGCCCGTCCTGGTGGCGGCCGGGGTCGCCCTCGCGCCGCGCCGCGAGGGGCAGGCGCCCGGGGCGCGGTTCCTGCCGGCGGTGTGCGGCCTGTCCCTTGCGCTGCCCTATCTGGTGCTCATCGACTACGCCGCACCGCGCTTCCTGCTCCCCGCGTACGCCCTGCTCGCCCTGCCCGCGGCCCAGTGCCTCCTCCTGCTCCCCGCGCGGGTACGGCCGGCGCTGCGCCCGGCCGTCACCGGCGCCGTGGTCGCCGTCGTGCTCGCGCAGCTCGTCACCCAGCAGATCGTGCTCCACCGCGCGGTGCGCAGCTCGACCATCGGCAACGAGGACTACGCCCGCATGGCCGCGGAACTGAACCGGCTGGGGGTGCGCCCGCCGTGCCTGGTGACCGGGCCGATGGCGACGCCCGTCGGCTACCAGGCACGCTGCGCCTCCGGCCAGACCGCGGGGAACAACGAGAACCTGACCCCTGCCGGCATCCTGCGCCTGGCCCGCACCCAGCCCGTCGCCGTCCTCACCCCGCGGGGCGGGCAACCGCCCGCGTACGCGCGTGACTGGCCCTCCCACCCGCTGCCGGACCTGAACTACCACCAGGGCTACCGCGTCCACCTCTCGCCCAGGTGACGGCCACAATGGACGGGTGATCCCGGACGTCCGCCTGCCCTCCCCGCTGGTCGAGCTGCGCGACGACGAGCGGCTGGCCGGGCGCGGCGTCCGGATGCTCGTCAAGCGGGACGACCTGATCCACCCCGACCTGCCGGGCAACAAGTGGCGCAAGCTCCACCTCAACCTGCGGGCCGCCCTCGACGGCGGCCACCGCCGCCTGCTGACCTTCGGCGGCGCCTACTCCAACCACCTGCGCGCCACCGCCGCCGCGGGCCGGCTGCTCGGCATCGCCACCACGGGCGTCGTCCGCGGCGACGAGCTGGCCGGGCGCCCGCTCAACCCCTCCCTCGCGCGGGCCGCCGCCGACGGCATGCGGCTTCACTTCGTCGACCGGGGCACCTACCGCCGCAAGGACGAACCTGAGGTCCTGGCGGCCCTCCTGGACCGTCTGGGGCCCGCCTACGTCCTCCCCGAGGGCGGCAGCAACGCGCTCGCCGCACGGGGCTGCGTGGCGCTCGGCGAGGAGCTGCGCGGCAGGGCGGACGTCGTGGGCGTGGCCTGCGGGACGGGCGGCACCCTGGCGGGCCTGGCGGCCGGTCTGGATCCGGGGCAGCGGGTCATCGGGTTCCCGGTCCTCAAGGGCGGCGGGTTCCTGGCCGGGGAGATACGCCGGCTCCAGGAGGCGGCGTTCGGCGGGCCGCGCGGGTCCTGGCTGCTGGACGACCGCTTCCACCACGGCGGCTACGCCCGTACCTCGCCCGAGCTCCATGCGTTCGCGGCGGACTTCGGCACGCGGCACGGTTTCGTCCCGGACCCCGTCTACGTCGCGAAGATGCTCCACGGCCTGTTCTCGCTGGCGCAGGAAGGTGCCTTCGCGCCCGGGACGACGGTCGTGGCCGTCGTGACCGGGCGGCCGACCGGTTAGCCTTGCTGGCATGATCCGAGCCGCGACACCTGCCGACGTCCCGGAGATCCACGCGATGATCCGCGAACTCGCGGAGTACGAACGGGAGCCGGACAGCGCGCGGGCCACCACGCAGCAGCTCCACGACGCGCTCTTCGGCCCGGATCCGGCCGTCTTCGCGCTCCTGGCCGAGGACGACGCCCTGGGCACGCCCGTGGGCTTCGCGCTGTGGTTCCGGAACTTCTCCACCTGGACCGGGACCCACGGCGTCTACCTGGAGGACCTGTACGTGCGCCCCTCTGCGCGCGGCGGCGGCCACGGCAAGGCCCTGCTCGCCGGACTCGCCGCCATATGCGTGGAACGGGGCTACGAACGTTTCGAATGGTCCGTGCTGGACTGGAACGAGCCGTCCCTCGCCTTCTACCGTGCGATGGGCGCCCGCCCCCAGGACGAATGGACGGTGCAACGACTGACCGGCGACCCCCTTCGTGCCCTCGCTGAGCAGGCACGTGTCAACAAAGCGACATCTCTTTCGATTTGACACCGCCGACCACTAGCGACGTTGCGTGCTCGTGCGCCTACTATGGGTGACAGCCATGGGGTGCCGGGTCAGGGCTCATTCATGGCGGCGACCGTGCTCCGTCCGGGCGACACCGGGGTACGGATCGCGATAGCGTCGCTGGCGAACCGAATCAGATCCAGTGCAATGCCGATGTGGGCAGTGCGTGTGCCACCTTGGAGGTGAGGGTGTCCCAGATCGCAGGCGAGCCCGGGTCGAAGGACTTCGTCGAGGTCCGGCTGCCCGCGGCGGGGGCCTACCTGTCGGTGCTGCGTACGGCGACGGCAGGACTTGCGGCCCGCTTGGACTTCACCCTCGACGAGATCGAAGACCTGCGCATCGCCGTGGACGAGGCGTGCGCCATCCTGCTCCAGCAGGCCGTCCCGGGGTCCGTGCTGAGCTGCGTCTTCCGCCTGGTCGGGGACGCCCTGTGGGTGACCGTGTCGGCGCCCACCACTGACGGCCGCGCCCCGGAGCGCGACACCTTCGCCTGGACCGTGCTGTCCGCGCTGGCCGGCGAGGTGGACTCCAGCGTGGCCGACGACAAGACCGTGAGCATCGCCCTGCACAAGAAGCGCGGTGCCGGACCGGGACAGCTGTAACGGGGGAATCGCCGTGAACGATCTGGAAGGCAGCACGCCGGGGGTGCGGGGCCGCCCCGTACCCGCCCCTGCGGCGCGGCGCCAGGAGGCGCGGCCGCATCCCGGTACCGGGCCCGTGTCCGGCCTCGGGAGCAGTGACGCGGCCGGGCAGACGGATCAGGCGGATCGGGCGGATCGCATGGCGCAGGAGCAGCAGGAACAGCAGGAACAGGACCACGGGCAGGAGCAGCACGGGCACCACGAGACCCACGACCGGGCCGGGGCCCGGGCGCTCTTCGTGGAGCTCAGCAAGCTCCCCCCGGGCTCCCCGGAGCGCGCCGAGCTGCGCAACCGGCTGGTCCGCATGCACCTGCCGCTGGTCGAGCACCTCGCCCGGCGCTTCCGCAACCGGGGCGAGCCGCTCGACGACCTCACCCAGGTCGCCACGATCGGGCTGATCAAGTCCGTGGACCGCTTCGACGTGGACCGCGGGGTGGAGTTCTCCACCTACGCGACCCCCACCGTCGTCGGCGAGATCAAGCGGCACTTCCGCGACAAGGGCTGGGCGGTGCGCGTCCCGCGCCGTCTGCAGGAGCTGCGGCTCGCCCTCACGACGGCGACCGGCGAGCTCTCGCAGCAGCACGGGCGGGCCCCGACGGTGCACGAGCTGGCCGAGCACCTGAAGATCACGGAGGAGGAGGTCCTGGAGGGCCTCGAATCCGCCAACGCCTACAGCACGCTCTCCCTGGACGTGCCCGACACCGACGACGAGTCGCCGGCCGTCGCCGACACCCTCGGCGCCGAGGACGACGCGCTGGAGGGCGTGGAGTACCGGGAGTCGCTCAAGCCGCTGCTGGAGCAGCTGCCGCCGCGCGAGAAGAAGATCCTGCTGCTGCGATTCTTCGGGAACATGACCCAGTCGCAGATCGCCCAGGAGGTCGGCATCTCCCAGATGCACGTCTCCCGGCTGCTGGCCCGGACGCTGGCCCAGCTGCGCGACAAGCTCCTGGTCGAGGAGTGACGGGACGGCGGAGGTGACGGCGGCGCCCCCGGGCGCCGCGGCTCACTGCTCCGCCGTACGCCCGATCCCGAGGGCGTCGGTGGCCGCGGGGTGGACCAGGAGCACCAGCTCGGCGACGGCGGCCACTCCCAGCGCGGCACCGGCGGCGATCATGACGCCGCCCGCCTGCACCATGCTCCAGGCGACGGGGAGCGCGACGAGCTGGATGATCAGCGCGGGGCCGCGGCTCCAGCGGCGCGCGTGCCAGAGCCCGTACGCGGCCGCCAGCGGCATGGCCGCCAGGGCGAGGACGGTCACGCCTCCGGCCTCCGCCTGGCGCGGGCTGTCGGGGTCGCCGAGGATCCCCAGGGCCAGCATCGCGATCCCCCAGGCCGCCAGCGCGGCGCCTTCCAGTGCCGCGACCGCGGCCGCCGCCGCGAGGCGGCGCGTACGGCCCGGCTGCGCGGGCTTCTCGTTGCCACTCACCCCAGCAGGGTAGCCGCCGTATCCGGGCCACCAGGGGTGCGGCCCGGTACCGCCCGGTAGGTACCCTGGCGGGCATGCGCGCCCTTCTCGTGGTCAACCCAGCCGCCACCACCACCAGCGCCCGGACGCGTGACGTACTCGCGCACGCGCTCGCCAGCGACCTGAAGCTGGAGGTCGCCGCGACCGAGTACCGCGGCCACGCCCGCGACCTCGCGCGGCAGGCCGCGGAGGGCGGGGAGATCGAGCTGGTCGTCGCCCTGGGCGGGGACGGCACGGTCAACGAGGTGGTCAACGGTCTGCTGCACAACGGCCCCGACCCCGACGGCCTGCCGAAGCTCGCGGTGGTGCCCGGCGGGTCCACGAACGTGTTCGCGCGCGCCCTGGGGCTGCCCAACGACGCCGTGGAGGCGACCGGCGCGCTGCTGGACGCGCTGCGCGAGCGCAGCTCCCGCACGGTCGGCCTGGGCCTGGTGAGCGGCACCCCGGGCACGGAGGACGAGGGGGTGCCGGCGCGCTGGTTCACCTTCTGCGCCGGGCTGGGATTCGACGCGGGCGTCGTGGGACGGGTGGAACAGCAGCGCGAGCACGGCAAGCGCTCCACCCACGCGCTCTACATACGCCAGGTCGTGCGCCAGTTCCTCACCGAGCCGAACCGGCGCGCCGGTGCGATCACCCTGGACCGGCCGGGTGAGGACCCGGTGACCGACCTCGTGCTGGCCCTGGTGTGCAACACCGCGCCGTGGACCTACCTGGGCAACCGCCCGATCTACGCCTCGCCGCGCGCGTCCTTCGACACCGCCCTCGACGTGCTGGGACTCTCCCGGCTGACCAGCACGGCGGTCACCCGCTACGCCACCCAGCTGCTCCGTTCGACCCCGGAGCGCGGGCCGCAGGGCAAGCACGCGACCTCCCTGCACGATCTGACGGACTTCACCTTGCATTCGCAGGCGCCACTGCCGTTCCAGGTGGACGGAGACCACCTGGGACTGCGAATGAGCGCAACCTTCACAGGCGTACGCCGTGCACTGCGTGTGATTGTGTAAGCAGAAGGACATAAAGTCCTTTCACTCGAACGTTTAGGCTGCCCTACACCCCATGGAAGTACGGCTGTGACGGAGCCGACACCGAGGATTCAAAAAAAACTTTTCGGAAGGGGTTGTATCCGCAGCCCAGGTTTGCGAGGCTCTTCCTGGCGATCGGGACAGCCGCTCATCGGGCGTCCTCGGTAGCCGGAATCCTCACCACACCCCCGCGGGACCGCACCAGGAGACTGGGCGATGTCCCGTGTCGTGTCTGAGGATTCGTGAAAGCGTTCACATTCACAAGCAACTTACATGCAACACAAGGAGATGGAGCAGCCATGGACTGGCGTCACAACGCCGTTTGCCGCGAGGAAGACCCCGAGCTCTTCTTCCCCATCGGCAACACCGGTCCTGCGCTGCTGCAGATCGAGGAAGCCAAGGCCGTCTGCCGCCGCTGCCCCGTGATGGAGCAGTGCCTGCAGTGGGCGCTGGAGACCGGCCAGGACGCCGGCGTGTGGGGTGGCCTCAGCGAGGACGAGCGTCGCGCAATGAAGCGCCGCGCCGCCCGCAACCGCGCCCGCAACGCCAGCGCCTGACGCACTCGCTTACCCCCGAGCCGCAGCGCGCAGCACCTCCGAACCGCGCAGCATCGCGACGCGAAGAGCCCCGGCCGCTCCCCGAGCAGCCGGGGCTTCGGCGTTCCCGGAGCCCGCTCCTGCGAGGTCTGCCGACCCACCGGACCCGCCGGACTCGCAGGACCTCGACGGGTTTCAGCCCTCCAGCGGCAGTTCCAGGACGACCTTCGTCCCGCGTTCCCCGGCCGGGACCATGTCGAAGCTTCCGCCCAACTCCCCCACCACCAGGGTCCGTACGATCTGCAGCCCCAGGTTGCCGGCCCGCTGCGGGTCGAACTCCGCGGGCAGGCCGCGCCCGTCGTCCCGTACCGCGATGCCCAGCTTCTGCCCGTGCCGTTCGGCGGCCACCTCGACGGTGCCCTGCTCGCCCGGCCCGAACCCGTGCTCCAGGGCGTTCTGCAGCAGTTCGGTGAGGACCATCGACAGCGGGGTGGCCACCTCGGCCGTCAGGATGCCGAACCGCCCGCTGCGGCGCGCGGTGACCCTGCCCGGGGAGATCTCGGCGACCATCGCCAGCACGCGGTCGGCGATCTCGTCGAACTCGACGCACTCGTCGAGGTTCTGCGACAGGGTCTCGTGCACGATCGCGATCGAGCCGACCCGCCGCACCGCCTCCTCCAGCGCCTCCCGGCCCTTGTCGGAGTCCATCCGCCGGGCCTGCAGCCGCAGCAGCGCCGCGACCGTCTGCAGGTTGTTCTTCACCCGGTGGTGGATCTCCCGGATGGTGGCGTCCTTGGTCATCAGCTCGCGCTCCCGGCGGCGCAGCTCGGTCACGTCCCGCAGCAGCACCAGGGAGCCGTTGTGCGTGCCCTTGGGGCTCAGCGGGATCGCCCTGAGCTGGATGACGCCGCCGTTGCCCTCGATCTCGGTCTCCCGCGGCGCCTTGCCGCCGGCGACGGTCACCAGCGCCTCGTGGCTCTTGGTCCGCGAAGGGGCCAGTTCGGCGGAGACGGAGCCCAGGTGGTGGCCGACGAGGTCGGCGGCCAGGCCGAGCCGGTGGTAGGCGGAGAGCGCGTTGGGACTGGCGTACTGGACGACGCCCTCGGCGTCGAGCCGGATCAGGCCGTCGCCGACCCGCGGCGAGGCGTCCATGTCGACCTGCTCGGAGGGGAACGGGAAGCTGCCCGCCGCGATCATCTGCGCCAGGTCGGACGCGCTCTGCAGGTAGGTGAGCTCCAGGCGGCTGGGGGTCCGCACGGTGAGCAGGTTGGTGTTGCGGGCGATGACCCCGAGGACCCGCCCCGCACGGCGCACCGGGATGGACTCGACCCGGACCGGGACCTCCTCGCGCCACTCCGGGTCACCCTCCCGGACGATCCGGCCCTCGTCGAGTGCGGCGTCCAGCATCGGGCGCCGGCCGCGCGGCACCAGGTGGCCGACCATGTCGTCCTGGTACGAGGTCGGGCCGGTGTTCGGCCGCATCTGGGCGACGGAGACGTAGCGCGTCCCGTCACTCGTCGGGACCCACAGCACGAGGTCCGCGAAGGAGAGGTCGGAGAGCAGTTGCCACTCCGATACCAGCAGGTGGAGCCACTCGAGATCGGAATCGTCGAGGTCCGTGTGCTGGCGTACGAGATCGTTCATGGAGGGCACGCAAATGAGCGTATCCCGCGCTCATGGCAGGCGCCGTCATCCAGTCCCCACAAAGGTCTCCGACGACCTATGATCTGACTGCGTCACCTTGTGGACAGGCGTTAGTGGTCTAGTCCAGAATTGACGTACAACCGAACTTCCATCCTTCCCGCACAGAAGGGTGGAGCGAGGCCCCGGCGCTCTCTGCCCTGACTGCGCCAGGCCTCATGGTCGGCCCTGACGGGCCGCGGGAACCGCACATCCCGCGTGCCACGGGCCGACGGCAGCTCCGGGCTGCGGTGCTGGGCGGGTTGAGGGTCCCGTCCCGGCGCCGCGGCCCGAAGTGGTGTCAGGGCCCTTTCCGGCCCGCCCTCCGGCTCAGCGCGTCTCGGTCACCTTCGCCAGCGCGCGCGGCGCATCAGGGTCCTGGCCGCGGGCGATGGTGATCTCGTAGGCCAGCATCTGCAGCGGGAGGATCTCCAGGATCGGCTGCACCTCCTCGGCCACGCCCTCGGTGGGGAGGACGAAGCCGGCGGAGGCGGCGTCGACCGACGCCTGGTTGCCGATGACCACCAGATCGGCCCCACGGCCGCGGAGCCGGTCCAGCACCGGCTGGAGCGCCTCGCCGCCCTTGCCCTCGGTGACGATCGCGATGACCGGGGAGACGTTGTCGACCATGGCCAGCGGGCCGTGCAGCAGGTCGGCGCCGGAGAAGGACAGAGCCGGGATGTAGCTGGTCTCCATCAGCTTCAGCGCGGCCTCCTTCGCGGTCGGGTAGCCGTAGCCGCGTGAGGTGAGCACCAGGCGCTCGGCGAAGCGGTAGCGCGCGGCGAGCGCCCTGACCTCGTCCTGGCGGGCGAGGATCTGCTCCGCGAGTTCCGGCAGGACCTTGGCGGCGTTGCCGTCGCCGCCCCGCAGCCCCTCGACGAACAGGTAGAGCGCGAGCAGCTCGGCGGTGTACGTCTTGGTCGCCGGCAGCGCCTTCTCCGGGCCGGCCAGGACGTCGATGTGGAACTCGGAGACCTCGGCCAGCGGCGAGTCGGCGTTGTTGGTGACCGCCAGGGTGATCGCGCCGGCCTCGCGGGCGGCCCGGGTCGAGGCCACCAGGTCCGGTGAGCCGCCGGACTGGCTGACCGTGACGACCAGGCAGTCCGTCAGGTCCGGGCGCGCGCCGTAGGCGGTGGTGGTCGACATCGACGTCAGCCCCGCGGGCTTGCCGAGGACCACCTCCACCAGGTACTTGGCGTACAGGGCCGCGTTGTCGGAGGTGCCGCGCGCGGTGAGCAGGACGAAGCGCGGTCCGCGCGCGGCGATCCGCTCGGCGGTCCGCCGGATCCGCGGGGCGCCCTCCTCGAGGATGCGGCGCAGCACCGCGGGCTGCTCGGCCATCTCGCCGGACATGATCCGGCCGGGCATCGGCTGCTGCTCGGCCGGCGACGGGGCGGACATTCTCGGGGCCTCCAGGTGGATCCGGAACGGATGTGCCGCGGCGGACCTCAGTCGCCGGCCTCCTTGCCCGCGATGACCTCCGCGGCCGCCCGCCCGCACACGCGGGCGGCGCCGTGGGTCGCGATGTGCAGCGCGCCGGACGGTGCCGCCTGGGGAACGCCCATCTCCACCACCACAGTGTCCGGACGGGCGGCGAGCAGCGCGCCCAGCGCCTCGGCCATCCAGGGGTGACGGTGCACGTCACGCACCACTGCGACGATCCTACGAGTCCCCGCCGACCGCAGCACATGTGCGGTCAGCGCGTCACCTTCGCGAAAGCTCCCGGTCACCGTGCCCGGGAAGATCCGGTCGAGCTCGGCGGCGACGCCCCACGGGGTCTCGTCGCCGACGGCGATGTTGGCGACCGGGGTGAACGCTGCGACGTACGGCGCCTCGGCGACCGGCAGGTACGCGTCGGTACGGGTCACGCGCAGGGCGCGGCGGGCCGCGACCAGGCCGATTGCGGGGTCCGGTGCCGCGCTCGCCGGAGCCGCGGAGCGCTCGGCGGCCCAGGCGGCCAGGCTCCGCACCCGTCCGGCGGCGTCGGCGAGCCGCTCCCGGGGCAGGTCGCCGTCGCGCACGGCGGCGACGATGGCGTCGCGCAGGGCGACCACCGTCTCCTCCTCGGCGAGGCCGCCGCCCACGCAGATGGCGTCGGCGCCGGCGGCGAGCGCCAGGACGGTGCCGCGCTCGATGCCGTACGCGTCGGCGATGGCGCGCATCTCGATGCCGTCGGTGACGATCAGGCCGTCGTAGCCCAGTTCGTCGCGGAGCAGTCCGGTGAGCACGGCGGGGCTGAGGGTGGCCGGGCGGTCCGGGTCGAGGGCGGGCACGAGGATGTGCGCGCTCATCACGGCCTTGCTGCCGGCGGCCAGGGCGGCCCGGAACGGGGCGAGTTCACGGGCGTGCAGGGTGTCCGGGTCGACGTCCACCCGGGGCAGGGCGTGGTGGGAGTCGACGGAGGTGTCGCCGTGACCGGGGAAGTGCTTGGTGCAGGCGGCGACCCCGGCGGACTGCAGGCCCTCGACGTACGCGGCGGTGTGCCGGGCGACGAGCAGTGGATCGGAGCCGAAGGAGCGCACGCCGATGACCGGGTTGCGGGGGTCGGAGTTGACGTCCGCGGACGGCGCCCAGTTGAGGTTGACCCCGCACTCGGCCAGCCGGCGGCCGAGTGCGGCGGCGACGTCGCGGGTCAGGGCGGTGTCGTCGACGGCGCCGAGGGCGAGGTTGCCGGGGAAGGAGGAACCGCTGCGGGCCTCCAGCCGGGTCACGTCACCGCCCTCCTCGTCGGCGGCGATCAGGACGTCCGGCCGTACCGCGCGCAGCTGCGCGGTGAGCGCGGCCAGTTGCCCGGGCGACTCGATGTTGCGGGCGAACAGGGCGACGGAGCCCAGTCCCTCGGCGAGCCTGCGCAGCAGCCACTCGGGTGCGGTGGTGCCGTGGAAGCCCGGCTGCAGGACGGTGAGGGCGTCGCGGACGAGGTCGCCCGGATCCGCGGTGCCGTCGTGGATCTGGCTCAAGGTCTCGGTCATCCCTTCACCGCCCCGGCGGTCAGTCCGGCGGCGACCCTGCGCTGCACGATCAGGAAGAAGATCACCACGGGCACGCCCATCATGGTCGAACCGGCCATCATCGGCGCGTAGTCCGTGCCCCGCGAGGTGACGAAGTTGCCGAGCCACACCGTCGCCGTCTGGTGCTCCTGGCTCATGATGAGCATCGCGTACAGGTACTCGTTCCACGCCTGGATCAGCGCGTAGATGGAGGTGGCGACGAGGCCCGGGGCGAGCAGCGGCAGGATGATCCGGAAGAACGCGCCCATGCGCGTGCAGCCGTCGACCATCGCCGACTCCTCCAGCTCCTTGGGGATGTTGACGATGAATCCGCGCAGCGTCCACACCGTGAAGGGGAGCACGAAGGTCAGGTACGTGATGACGAGCCCGGAGAGCTTGTCGATCTGGTCGATCTGGTTGAGCAGCAGGAAGACCGGGATGATCATCGCCACCAGCGGCACCATCTGCACGGCGAGGATGGCGACGATCACCGCCTTGCGTCCGCGGAAGACGAAGCGGGAGATGGCCAGCGCCGCCAGCAGCCCGATGACCAGGCCGAGGCCGACGGTGGAGCCGGCGACGATCAGGCTGCGGCCGACCGATCCCCAGAAGTCGCCGACGTCGAGGGCGTCGGAGAAGTTCTGGAAGGACAGGCTGGTCGGGAAGAGCTTGGGGTCGGGGTCGATGGCGTCCTTGGCAGGCTTGAACGCCGTGTTGAGCATCCAGTAGACCGGGAAGCCGGAGACCACCACGACCAGCAGGCCGAGCAGGTTGTAGACCGTCCGCCCCTTGCGCCGGGGCCGCCGGGCGGCGCGCGCCGCCGGAGCGGCGGCCGGCACCCTCTCGGCGGGAGCCGTGTCGAGCATGGCCGTCACTCCACCTCTCCGATCTTCAGCATCTGGCGCATGTAGACGGCCATCACCCCGAGGAGGAGCAGCACGGTGATGACGGCGATGGCCGCGCCCGCGTCGTAGTCGTTGGCGACGAAGGCCTGGTCGTAGGAGTAGGTGGTGAGGACCTGGTACGCGGGCTCGGGGTGGCCGTCGCGCATGAGGAAGACCTGCGGGAAGACGCCCATGTCCCAGATGACCGACAGCGTCGTCAGCATGACGATGATCGGCTTGAGCACCGGCAGGGTGACGTGCCGGAAGACCTTGACCGGCCCGGCGCCGTCCATGCGGGCGGCCTCCTCCAGTTCCTTGGGCACCTGGGTGAGGCCGGCGTGCAGGGTGATGGCGACGAAGGGGATGGCGCCCCACACCACCATGAGGGTGATGACCAGGAAGCCCTGCTTGGTGTCGGTGAACCAGTTGTGGCCGCTGAGGTCCACCCCGGGCAGCCGGCTGAGCAGCCAGTTGAGGACGCCGTAGTCGCTGTCGAACATCCACTTGAAGATGGTGATGGCGACGACCACGGGCATCGCCCAGCTCGCCACCAGCACGATGTTGATCAGCGCCTTGACCCAGGGCGAGACCCGCTGCATCAGCAGCGCCACCCCCATGCCGACGACGAGCGTGAGCAGAACCGCCGCGAGGGTGAAGAGCAGCGTGCGCAGGACGACGCCCCAGAAGACCGAGTCCCCCAGAACGTGGGTGTAGTTGGCGACTCCCTGCCAGTCGCCGGGCAGCCCCTGCCAGAGCTCGGCCTGCCCGTACTGCTTGAACGAGAGGGTGACCAGCCGGACCAGCGGATAGCCGAGGACCAGCAGCAGGACGCCGATGGTCGGCGCGAGCAGCGTCCACGGGAGCGCGGCTCCGCCGAAGCGGCGTGGCCTGCGGCCCGGTCCCGCCGGCCGCGGGCGCGGCACCTTGTCCAACGGTGTGTCAACGGCACTCATCATGTGCTCCTCGGCTACTCCAGTCCCTGGCGTCGCGCCGGGGCCGGCCGCCCTGGGGCGGCCGGCCGGCGTCGATCACTGTGTTGCCCGTGTGCCGGTCAGCCGGCGTTGATCACCGCGTTGATCTGCTCGTCCGCGGACTTGGTCGCGTCCTCGATGGACGCCTTGCCGACCGCGATGTCGTTGAGCATGTTCTGCAGGATCTGCTTCTTCTCGACCTGCAGCCAGCCCGGGGCGGTCGGGACGAACCAGGTGTTCTCGTTGGCCCGGGCGGAGGCCGCCGTCGCCGGGTCGTCCTTCAGCGGGGCGAGCAGCGACTTGGCGTTGGGCAGGTTGCCCTTGGAGATGAGGACCTTCTGGGCGGCGCTGTTCGTGAAGCCGTTGATCCAGTCGGCGGCGAGGTCCTGCGCGGCGGACTTGGCCGGGATGACCAGGTCGGAGCCGCCGATGAAGTTCGGCAGCAGTTCGCCGTTGGGGCCGGGCAGCGCGAAGGTCTCCAGGTTGTCCTTCAGCTTGCCGGTCTTGTCGGTCTTCGGGTCGGCGGCGGCGCCGCCCTCCCAGCTGGCGCCGTAGATGAGCGCGGACTTGCCCTGGCCGTAGACGATGTAACGGTCGGACTCGTCCTTGTTCTTGTCGCCGTGGAAGTACGCGTCGAGGACGCCCTTCCAGGTCTTCAGGCCCTCGATGGACTTGGGGTCGGAGAGGGTGGCGGTCCACTTGCCGCCGTCCTCCTTGGCGACGTCGCCGCCCGCGTCCTTGACGAAGGCCAGCGCGGTGTACCAGTCGCGGCTGGGCTGGTACCAGGCGGAGAACTTGTCGCCGTTCTTCTTCTGGATCTTGTCGAGCGCGTCGGTCAGCTCGGCCCAGGTGGTGGGGGCCTTGGTGACGCCGGCCGCCTTGGCGACGTCCTTGCGCCAGGTGCCGACACGCGCACCGGCGTAGTAAGGCACGCCGTAGGTCTTGCCGTTGTACGTCACGGAGCCCTCGAGGGCGTCCAGCCAGTCGCCGGAGTTCTCGAACTTGCTCTTGTCGACGGGCGCGAACGCGCCCTTGACCAGGTAGCCGAGGGTCTCGGTGTTGCCCATCTCGACCACGTCCGGCACCTTCTTGGTGGCGAGGACGGCGTCGAGCTTCTGGTTCTTGGCGGTCCACTCGTAGTACTCGTGGTGGATCTTCACGCCCTTGTGCTCGGCCGTGAAGGCGTCGTCCGCCTGCTTGACCAGCTCGGGCCAGTTCTTCTGTGCGTCGACCGTCAGCCAGACGGTGATCTCCTTCGGCGCCGAGGCCTTGTCGGAGCCCTTGTCGTCCGAACCGCAGGCCGCAACGCCGGCGACCATGACGGCGACACCGATCGCCGCGATCAGCTTGCGCTTCACAACACCCTCCCCAGGGCAGTGAGTACCAAGTGGTGTAGACCAGTGCCCGAAGCTTGGCCTAGACCTTTAGGGGTGTCAAGGGTGTATAAGAGCACCGGACGCGTCCGTTACCGGACCGACATCTGGGCTCGTAACGCGATATGAGCCCGGCCCGTGCCACGATGTGAGCCGCGAATGACGGAGGAGCCGGTGACGGCAGCACGACAGCACTCGGGAGCAGAGGCGATGGAGACGGACGGCGAGGCCGGCACAGCGGTTACGGAGACCGCGGAGGCGCCCGGGACCGTGGCCGGACGGACCGCGCGGGTGCCCAAGTACTACGGTCTGAAGCGCCATCTGCTCGAACTGACCCAGACGATGCCCCCCGGCTCCCCGGTGCCCCCCGAGCGCACCCTGGCCGCCGAGTTCGACACCTCGCGCACCACCGTGCGGCAGGCGCTGCAGGAACTGGTGGTCGAGGGCCGCCTGGAGCGCATCCAGGGCAAGGGCACCTTCGTCGCCAAGCCCAAGGTCTCCCAGGCGCTGCAACTGACCTCGTACACCGAGGACATGCGGGCCCAGGGCCTGGAGCCGACCTCACAGCTGCTCGACATCGGCTACATCACCGCCGACGACCGGCTGGCCGAACTGCTGGACATGAAGGCCGGCGGCCGCGTGCTGCGCATCGAGCGCCTGCGCCTGGCGAACGGCGAGCCGATGGCCATCGAGACCACCCACCTGTCGGCCAAGCGCTTCCCCGCGCTGCGCCGCAGCCTGGCGAAGTACACCTCGCTCTACACCGCCCTCGCCGAGGTCTACGACGTCCGGCTCGCCGAGGCGGAGGAGACCATCGAGACCTCGCTCGCCACCCCGCGCGAGGCGGGCCTGCTGGGCACGGACGTCGGGCTGCCGATGCTCCTGCTGTCCCGGCACTCGATCGACACCGGCGGCGAGCCCGTGGAGTGGGTGCGCTCGGTCTACCGCGGCGACCGCTACAAGTTCGTGGCCCGCCTGCAACGACCCTGACTCCCGCGCGGTTCCCGGGTCTTGTAGATCGTTCCCATACCGCAATGCGGGCAGGTAGTGACGCGCCTCCCGTCCTGACTCTAGATTGCCTGCGCATTACACAGGAGTAAGAGATCAGGACGGAGCCGTAGCAATGTCCGAACCATCCGGAACCTCCGGGCGGCCACCGGTGGTCACCACCACCCGCGTGATCGCCGGTGTCTGCCTCGTCATCCCCTTCGTCGCCATGCTCTGGGTCGGCTCGTACGCGAAGCTGACGCCGGAGTTCATCGGCATCCCGTTCTTCTACTGGTACCAGATGCTGTGGGTGTTCCTGTCCTCCGGACTGACGTACGCCGCGTACGTGCTGGTCCGTCGTGAGGAGCGGGCACGGAAGGAGGCCACGAAGTGAAGGACGGGGTCAACGGCGTCGCGCTCGGCGTCTTCATCTTCTTCTTCCTGGTCGTGACGGTCCTGGGTTTCCTGGCCGCACGCTGGCGCAGGGCGGAGAACGCGCTGCACCTGGACGAGTGGGGCCTGGGCGGCCGCAGCTTCGGCGGCTGGATCACCTGGTTCCTGCTCGGCGGTGACCTGTACACGGCCTACACCTTCGTGGCGGTGCCGGCGGCGGTCTACGCGGCGGGTGCGTCCGGCTTCTTCGCCGTGCCGTACACGATCCTGGTGTACCCGCTGATCTTCACCTTCCTGCCGCGGCTGTGGTCGGTGTCGCACAAGCACGGCTACGTCACCACCTCCGACTTCGTGCGCGGGCGGTTCGGTTCCAAGGGCCTGTCGCTGGCGGTGGCGGTCACCGGCATCCTGGCCACGATGCCCTACATCGCGCTGCAGCTGGTGGGCATCCAGGCCGTGCTGGACGTGATGGGCGTGGGCGGCGGCGAGTCGTCCAACTGGTTCGTCAAGGACCTGCCGCTGCTGATCGCCTTCGGTGTCCTGGCGGCCTACACCTACTCCTCCGGCCTGCGGGCGCCGGCGCTGATCGCGTTCGTGAAGGACACGCTGATCTACATCGTCATCGCGGTGGCGATCATCTACATCCCGATCAAGCTGGGCGGCTTCGACGACATCTTCGCCAAGGCCGGCGACGCCTACTCCCAGGTCAACCCCGCCACGGGCAAGCCGCGCGGATCTTTGGCGCCGGGCGACACCGCCCAGTGGGCGTACGGCACGCTGGCGCTGGGGTCGGCGCTCGCGCTGTTCATGTACCCGCACTCCATCACCGCCGTGCTCTCCAGCCGCAGCCGTGACGTCATCCGCCGCAACACCACCGTGCTGCCGCTGTACTCGCTGATGCTGGGCCTGCTGGCGATGCTCGGCTTCATGGCGCTGGCCAGCGGTGTCGGGGCCGGGGTCAAGGGCTACAACGGCCAGCTGGCGATCCCGCAGCTGTTCGAGAACATGTTCCCGTCCTGGTTCGCGGGCGTGGCCTTCGCCGCGATCGGCATCGGCGCGCTGGTGCCGGCGGCGATCATGTCGATCGCCGCGGCCAACCTGTTCACCCGCAACATCTACAAGGACTTCCTCAAGCCGGACGCCACCCCCGCGCAGGAGACCCAGGTCTCCAAGGTGGTCTCGCTGCTGGTCAAGGTCGGCGCCCTGGTCTTCGTCCTCACCATGGACAAGACGGTCGCGATCAACTTCCAGCTGCTGGGCGGCATCTGGATCCTGCAGACCTTCCCGGCCCTGGTCGGCGGCCTGTTCACCCGGTGGTTCCACCGCTGGGCGCTGCTGGCGGGCTGGGCCGTCGGCATGGTCTACGGCACCTGGGTGGCGTACGGCGTCGCGAGCCCGGCCCAGAAGCACTTCGGCGGCTCCTCCGACACCATCCCGGTCATCGGGCAGATCGGCTACATCGGCCTGACCGCCTTCGTGCTCAACCTGGTGGTCACCGTCGTCCTCACCTTCGTCCTGCGGGCCCTGAAGGCCCCCGAGGGCGTGGACGAGACCAGCAAGAGCGACTTCACCGCCGACGCCGGCGACCCCGGCGTGCAGAAGGACCTGCCGGTGGGCGCCGGTCACTGACCGCCGCTCCGGCCACGATCACGGGCCGCCGCCCTGGGACGGGGCGGCGGCCCGTCGTCATGCCGTACGGGCCGGCTCCGGGCAGCGGAAGGTGCGGCGGTACGCCTGCGGGGTGGTGCCCACCCAGCGGGCGAAGTGGTGCCGCAGGGTCGCCGCGTTGCCGAAGCCGGCGCGCGCGGCGACGGCGTCCACCGTCTCGTCGGTGCCCTCCAGCAGCTCCCGTGCCAGCAGCACCCGCTGGCCCAGCAGCCAGCGGTACGGCGTCGTGCCGGTCTCCTGCTGGAAGCGGCGCGCGAAGGTGCGCGGCGACATGTGCGCCCGGGCGGCCAGCTCGTCGACGGTGACCTCGCGGTCCAGGTGGCGCTCCATCCACGCCAGGACCTCGCCCACGGTGTCGCAGCGCGTGCGCGGCAGCGGGCGGTCGACGTACTGCGCCTGGCCGCCCTCGCGGTGCGGGGGTACCACCATGCGCCGGGCGATGGCGTTGGCCACGTCGCTGCCCTGCTCCTTGCGGACCAGGTGCAGGCAGGCGTCGATCCCGGCGGCGGTGCCGGCCGAGGTGATCACCGGGTCCTCGTCCACGTACAGCACGTCGGGCTCGACCCGCACCCGGGGGTGACGCCGCGCCAGTTCCTCCGCGTGCCGCCAGTGGGCGGCGCAGCGACGGCCGTCCAGCAGGCCGGCGGCGGCCAGCACGAAGACCCCCGAGCAGACGCTGAGCACCCGCGCCCCGCGCCCGACGGCGCGGTTCAGCGCCTCCAGCAGCTCCGGCGGGTACTCCCGGCGCACGTAGGAGTCCCCGGCGGGCACCGCGACCAGGTCGGCCTCCTCCAGCCGTTCCAGCCCGTGCCGGGTGCCGATGGTGAACCCGGCGGACGAGGTCAGCGTCGGGCCCTCCGCGGACGCCACGGCGAAGTCGTACGCCGGCAGGCCGTCGTCCGACCTGTCGATTCCGAACACCTCGCAGACCACCCCCAGTTCGAAGGGATGGACACCGTCGAGCAGGACCACGGCCACGTTCTGCAGCATGTGTCCAGGATGGCAGAGGGCTCGCGCGGGCGTGGCAGGATTTCGAGGTAGCACGTCGGTCCTGCCACTCCCGGCGGGGTCGCGCGAGGAGCACAGTCGAAGGCATGGAAACCTTCCTCGCCACCGTCACCGCACTGGTCTTCTTCCTGGCCCTGGCGCTCGCCGCCCTGACCGGGCACGTCCACGACTCCCGCGACGGCCATGACTGGCACCGGTGAGTCCGTCACTGTGTAACCGCACCGACACAACATCTGGTGGTGTCACGGGCGGGCGCCACTAGATGTATGCTCAACTCCGCTGTCGCCGCAGGGGAAGCCGGTGGGAATCCGGGACTGCCCCGCAACGGTGTGCGGGCGCCTGAAGGCGTGCCCGCGAGTCCGAGTACCTGCCGACGGCACCGTCCGGCGCGCCGCCCGGACGGTGAAGTGTCCGGGCCTCGCGGGTTGGGCCGGCGGACGCGCCGCGGCATGCCCTGGCCTGCCCCGCGTGCGCCCCGTCGCTCCTCCGCGTCGCCGCCGTACGAGGGAGAGAGCACACGTGACCATCGCGCCCGCCGCACCCGCCACCGCATCGGAACCTGCCTCAACCGGAGCCGATCTGCTGCGCGTCCTGACGGAACTGACCGCAGACCTCCCCGACACCGACCCCGGCCGGGTCGCCGCCGCCGCGCTGCGCGGCCGCAGCGCCACGGCGGACGAGGCGGAACTGCGGGCGCTGGCCACCGAGGCCGCCGCCGGGCTGATCGCGGAGGACCCGCAGTACTCGCGGCTCGCCGCCCGCCTGCTCGCCCTCGCCGTCGCCGACGAGGCCGCGGGCGAGGGCGCCGTGTCGTTCTCCACGTCCATCGCGGTGGGCCACCGCGAGGGCCTGATCGCCGACGGCACCGCCGCCTTCGTCGCCGAGCACGCCGCGCGGCTTGACGCCCTGGTCGACGGCGCGCTCGCCGACGGCGCGGACGACCGCTTCGGCTACTTCGGCCTGCGCACCCTGCACAGCCGCTACCTGCTGCGCCACCCGATCACCCGCCAGGTCATCGAGACCCCGCAGCACTTCATGCTCCGCGTCGCCTGCGGCCTGGCCGAGGACCGCACCGGCCGCTCGGTGGACGAGGTCGCCGCGCTCTACGGCCTGATGAGCCGGCTGGACTACCTGCCCAGCTCCCCCACGCTCTTCAACTCCGGTACCCGGCACCCGCAGATGTCCTCGTGCTACCTGCTGGACTCCCCGCTGGACGAGCTGGACTCCATCTACGGCCGCTACCACCAGGTCGCCCGGCTGTCGAAGCACGCCGGCGGCATCGGCCTGTCGTACTCCCGCATCCGCTCCCGCGGTTCCCTGATCCGCGGCACCAACGGCCACTCCAACGGCATCGTCCCGTTCCTGCGCACCCTCGACGCCTCCGTCGCCGCCGTGAACCAGGGCGGCCGCCGCAAGGGCGCGGCCTGCGTCTACCTGGAGACCTGGCACGCGGACATCGAGGAGTTCCTGGAGCTGCGCGACAACACCGGTGAGGAGGCGCGCCGCACCCACAACCTCAACCTGGCGCACTGGATCCCGGACGAGTTCATGCGCCGCGTCGACACCGACGGCACCTGGTCGCTGTTCTCCCCCGCCGACGTGCCCGAGCTGGTCGACCTGTGGGGCGAGGAGTTCGACGCCGCCTACCGCAAGGCCGAGGCCGCGGGCCTGGCCCGCAGGACCCTCCCCGCGCGCGAGCTGTACGGCCGCATGATGCGCACCCTCGCGCAGACCGGCAACGGCTGGATGACCTTCAAGGACGCGTCCAACCGCACCGCCAACCAGACCGCCGAGCCCGGCCGCGTGATCCACTCCTCCAACCTCTGCACGGAGATCCTGGAGGTCACCGACGACGGCGAGACCGCGGTCTGCAACCTCGGCTCGGTCAACCTCGGCGCCTTCGTGGGCAAGGACGGCGGCGCCGGGGAGGAGGTCATCGACTGGGAGCGGCTGGACGCCACCGTCCGCACCGCCGTGACCTTCCTCGACCGCGTGGTGGACATCAACTTCTACCCGACCCGCGAGGCCGCCTCCTCCAACGAGCGCTGGCGCCCGGTGGGCCTGGGCGCGATGGGCCTGCAGGACGTGTTCTTCAAGCTGCGGCTGCCCTTCGACTCAGCCGAGGCCAAGGCCCTGTCCACGAAGATCGCCGAGCGCATCATGCTCGCCGCGTACGAGGCCTCCTGCGACCTGGCCGAGCGCCACGGCCCGCACCCGGCCTGGTCGCAGACCCGTGCCGCCCGCGGCGTGCTCCACCCGGACCACTACGACACCGAGGAGAACTGGCCCGAGCGCTGGGCGGCGCTGCGCGCCCGCGTCGCCGCCACCGGCATGCGCAACTCGCTGCTGCTGGCCATCGCCCCGACCGCCACGATCGCCTCGATCGCGGGCGTGTACGAGTGCATCGAGCCGCAGGTCTCCAACCTCTTCAAGCGCGAGACGCTCAGCGGTGAGTTCCTGCAGGTCAACTCCTACCTGGTGGACGACCTGAAGAAGCTCGGCGTCTGGGACGCGCAGACCCGCGACGCCCTGCGCGAGTCCAACGGCTCCGTCGAGGGCTTCAACTGGATCCCCGCGGACGTCCGCGAGCTGTACCGCACCGCCTGGGAACTCCCGCAGCGCGCCCTGATCGACATGGCCGCGGCCCGTACGCCGTACCTCGACCAGAGCCAGTCGCTCAACCTCTTCATGGCCGCACCCACCATCGGCAAGCTCAGCTCGATGTACGCGTACGCCTGGAAGCAGGGCCTGAAGACGACGTACTACCTGCGCTCCCGCCCGGCCACCCGCATCGCCCAGTCCGCCCGCGCGGCCGCCCCCATCCCGCTCCAGCAGACGACGCCCGACGCCGACGCGATCGCCTGCTCCCTTGAGAACCCCGAGTCCTGCGAGGCCTGCCAGTAATGAGCTCCACCAAGAGACTGCTCGACCCGGGCTTCGAGCTGACCCTGCGTCCGATGCGCTACCCGGACTTCTACGAGCGCTACCGCGACGCCATCAAGAACACCTGGACCGTGGAGGAGGTCGACCTCCACTCCGACGTCGCCGACCTCGCCAAGCTCTCCCCCGGCGAACAGCACATGATCGGCCGGCTGGTGGCCTTCTTCGCCACCGGCGACTCGATCGTGGCGAACAACCTCGTGCTGACCCTGTACAAGCACATCAACTCCCCCGAGGCGCGGCTGTACCTGTCGCGGCAGCTCTTCGAGGAGGCCGTGCACGTCCAGTTCTACCTGACGCTGCTCGACACCTACCTGCCCGATCCCGAGGAACGCACGGCCGCGTTCGCGGCCGTGGAGAACATCCCCTCCATCCGCGAGAAGGCGCAGTTCTGCTTCCGCTGGATGGACTCGGTGGAGTCCATCGACCGCCTGGAGACCAAGGAGGACCGCCGCCGCTTCCTCCTCAACCTGATCTGCTTCGCGGCCTGCATCGAGGGCCTGTTCTTCTACGGCGCCTTCGCCTACGTCTACTGGTTCCGCTCGCGCGGCCTGCTGCACGGGCTGGCCACCGGCACCAACTGGGTGTTCCGCGACGAGTCGATGCACATGGACTTCGCCTTCCACGTGGTCGACACCGTCCGCGCGGAGGAGCCCGAGCTCTTCGACGAGGAGATGGGCAAGCAGGTCACCGCGATGCTGGAGGAGGCCGTCGAGGCGGAACTCCAGTTCGCCCGCGACCTGTGCGGCGACGGCCTGCCCGGCATGAACACCGACTCCATGCGCGCGTACCTGCAGTGCGTCGCCGACCAGCGCCTGGTCCGCCTCGGCCTGCCGGCCCGCTACGGCTCGGAGAACCCCTTCTCCTTCATGGAGCTGCAGAACGTCCAGGAGCTGACCAACTTCTTCGAGCGCCGCGCCTCCGCGTACCAGGTGGCGGTCGAGGGCTCGGTCTCCTTCGACGACGACTTCTGACCGACTGAACGGGTGGGGCCCGGCCTGATCGGCCGGGCCCCGCCCGCGGTCACTTCAGGGCGACCGCGTCGGCGGCCGAGGTCACCTGGGCCGTCGTGGTCGTGCCCGGGAAGAACCAGCGCCAGTTGCCCGCCGCGGTGGCGGTCACCTTGGTGCTCAGCGAGCCGTTGCTGCTCGTGGTCGCCGTCTTGACGGTGCTCCACTTCGTGGAGCCCGCCTTCTTGAACTGCAGCTTCACGGGCTGCCCCGCGTAGCCCCAGTACTTCAGGCTCTGCCAACTCGCCCGCGTGAGCTTGCCCTTGACGGTGAGCTTGCCGCCCTTGGCGACCGGCTCCGGGCCCGCGTCGGTGGTGAGCACCGAGGCGCGCTTCACCTTGAACCGGGCGATGTCGTCGCTGATCCAGTAGTCACGGTCGTTCGCGTGCACCGTGGCGTCGACCCGCCAGACACCCGCGACCTGGTTGGCGTTCCAGTCCGGATCGCCCACCACCGACGAACGGATCGACGTCGGGTCGATCAGCAACGTGGCCGTGCACACCGACGTGGTGGCGCTCTTCTTCACGCAACGGGTGTCGAACGCGTCGGCGGGGCCCCACGCGTTGGCCGTGTTGAAGGCACCCACCCGCGAGACCTTCTTGACCCCCGAGTTGTCCCTGATCGTCATGACGATCGGGAACTCGACGGCCTTCTTCGTCCCGACGATCACATTGGTGCCGTGGTCCACCACGGTCTTGATGACCCGGATGTCCCCCCGCCCCTCGGCGTGCGCGGCTGGCGCCGTCAGGACCACCATCGCCGCAGCACCCGCCGCCGCGGCCGTCAGCGCTCTGTGTCGCATGTCCCTCCCCTGCTCGTCCCCGGCGCGATCATGCCGGGGGACGAACAGGTTAACGGCAGGAACCGATCAGTCGTTCGGGACGGTCTCGTACTTCGGCGTCAGCTCCGCCATCTGCTTCAGCGCGTCCTTGCGGTCCCGCTTGGAGAGCCGGTCGATGTAGAGGTACCCGTTGAGGTGGTCGGTCTCGTGCTGCAGGCAGCGGGCGAAGAAGCCCTTGCCCTCGATGACGACGTCGTTGCCGTGCAGGTCCTGGCCGCGGCAGACCGCGTAGTCGGGGCGCGGCAGTTCGGCGTACGCGCCCGGCACGGACAGGCAGCCCTCGTTGCCGTCGTCCAGGACGCGGCGCTCGGCGGGAAGGTCGTCGACGACGGGGTTGACCACGTGGCCGACGTGGCGGACGCCGTCGTCGTCCGGGCAGTCGTACACGAAGACCCGCAGGGGCACGCCGATCTGGTTGGCGGCGAGGCCGACGCCCTCGGCGGCGCGCTGGCTGGCGAACATGTCGTCGATCAGCGTGGCCAGCTCGTCGTCGAAGGACGTGACCGTCTTGCACGGCTGGTGCAGCACCGGGTTGCCGACGACCGTGATGGGGCGGACGGTGCCGCGCTCGCGGTGGGCGGCCTCACGCTCCTCCGCGTCCGTCACGTCGTCGGTGAATGCGGTCTGCTCGGTCTCCTGCTGCGACATGGTCCGTCGTACGCCTTCCTGGGGCCTTCTCCAAAGCTCAATAGCCCATCAAGGGTACGTGCCCGCGACGGTGTCAGCAGACCTCTTCGAGATCACGCCAGTCCCGGGTGTCCGGACTGTCGGCGACCCAGCTGTCCAGCAGCCCGCGCACCAGGCCGACCGGGGCGGCGATGCCGCACTCGCGCTCGGGGGCCCACAGGGCGCCGGGGGTGCGGTGGCTGAGGTGGCCCGGGTGACCGGGTTCGCCCTGGTCGTGCGGGTCGCGGGAGGCGTCGGAGCCGTCGTCGGTCGGCATGCGGCTCTCGGAGCAGGTGCGGCAGAGCAGCCGTACGGAGGACGACCAGTCCTCGGCGGCGTACCCGGCGTCGGCGGCGAGCTGCTCCAGGGCGTCGCGGTCCGACTCGGTCGCCGCCTCCAGCAGGACGAGCCAGGTCGGCACCGGCGAGGGCGCCCACAGCTCGATCTCGTCGAAGACGGGGTACGTGGCGCCGCCGGCGGTGCGCCGCTCACCGTGCGGGACGCCGTCGTGGAGCACGACCTCGCCCCAGCGGCGGCCGGAGGACGGCAGCGGGATGCTCAGCACCTCGATGCGGGCCGGGTCGATCCGGCGGCCCCAGACCACCTCGGCCTCGCCCTCCGGGGAGAGCCGCACCGCCGAGCTGCCCAGCTCCATCTCGACGGGGCCGGTCCCTGACGCGTCGGGCCGCAGCCCGTACGCCTGCCAGGCGCGGCGGGCGAGCGGCCAGTCCTGCAGTGCGGTGGCGGCGATGCCGACGTTCCACCAGTCGGGGGCGCCGGGCGCGCGGTCCAGCAGGGCGACGGCCCGCAGGCCGGTGGTGCGGGCCTGCTCCCAGTCGTGCCGGAACTTGTGCAGCAGCGCGAGGTTGTACCAGGACTCCGAACGCCAGGGCTCCAGGTCGGCCGCACGGATCAGCAGCGCACCGGCGTCCTCGTACCGTCCGTCGCTGATCAACGTGAACGCCCGGTCGGTCGCCTGCCGCCACGTGGCGGAGGGCCGGTGCCGTGCCCTGCCGAAGATCCTCAAGGTGTCCCGCCTGCCGTTCGCTTTCGCTGGTGCCCCACGGTGCCCCGTCCGTCCCCCCACGTCCCGTGCTCAGCGGTGCTCATCAGTCCTCCTTGCCATCGGCAGGGCCTGTCACACACGGCCGGGCGCGTCGGTTTGGCAGCATCGCCGCCATGGTGCGCCTCTTGAGCGCTCTGCGCCCCTGCGGGCATCCAACCATGCCCCTTGGTGCGCCCGCTCATTACCGGTGGGTTCACTGCCCGGCCCGGGCAACGACCCTGGTCAGCGCCTCGACCACGCGAGGGTCGTATTCGTGCGCGGTATCGAGGCGTAACCGCTCCAGCGCCTGCAGCCCCCGGCCCACGGCGGTGCCGCCTCCGGCCAGGTCCTCGTAGGCGTTGGCCGTACGCACGATGCGTCCCGCGAGCGGTTGCTCCCGGTACGGATCGGCCTGTCCCTCCACGATCCGCGCGACTTCCTCGGGCGCACCCGTCCGGCGTACGACCTCCGCGCCGAGCAGGGCGATGCGGCGCCGTTCCACCTGATCGAGGGACGAGGTGGCACCGCCGGACACGGGGTCGACGAGGGAGAGCTGGCCGATGTCGTGCATCAGCGCGGCGTGCTCCAGGGCCGCCAGCGACCGTCCGCCCAGGCCGAGTTCCCGTCCCATGGCGTGGCTGAGCTCGCTGACCCGGCGGGCGTGCCCCACCGGGGTGTAGCCGGCGACCTCGGTGGCCCGGGCCAGCGAGGCGATGGTCTCCCGATGGGTGGCCCGGATCGCCGCGTGCCGCCGGAAGGCCGTCTGCGTCAGCAGCAGCGGCACCCCGCACACGGGCAGCGCCCACAGCCCGGCCGCCTGCTCGGCCTGCGCCAGCACGACCCCGCCGGCGCACACGGCGGAGCCGACGCCCGGCAGGACGGCCAGTTCGTCGCGGAGGACGGAGGCGAAGGGATGCCCGGTGCGGGCGGCGCCCAGCACGGCGGCCAGCACGGCGTCGCACAGGATCGTGCTGGCCAGCAGGAGGACGGCGTAGCCCGGATGGCCGCCGCTGCCGCCGTAGAGCGGCTGCCCGGTCGCCGCGGCGAACGCCACCGTCAGCACGCGCCGTGCCGCCGCGTCCCGTGGCGCGCCCCTCAACTGCCCGGCGACCACCGCGGCGGCGGAGACCGCCACCACCACCGCCACCGCCTCGGCCGCGAGCAGCGCGTACGCCAGGGCCCCGGCGAAGGCGACGGGGGCTGCCTCCCGTCCCTCGGGCTCCGGGATCCGGAAGGCTTCGCCGACCACGACCAGCGCCCCGAACGCGGCGGCCGCCGCGGGATCGGCCACGCCGTGCGACGCCGTCCAGACCAGGGCGGCGCCGCCCACGGCGAGCGCGACCCCGTGGACGGCGAGCACGACGAAGGGCGTGCGTCTGCGACGGCGCCGGTGGTCGCCGCCTCCGCGGCGTCCGGTGGCGCTCACGGGCGCGGCTCGGGGGTACGGCCGGGCGGGGCCTCGCGGCGGGCGTGGCGCCGGGTCTGCGCGGGGGCGAAGGGTTCCGGCTCGTCGGCGGTGACCGCCGGGTTCCAGCCGTCCCGCCGGACGGCGCGGATCAGGGCCTGCACCATGAGGGGGTCGAAGTGGCTGCCGGCGCAGCGGCGCAGCTCCCCCAGGGCGTCGTCGACTCCGCGGGTGGCCTGGTAGGCCCGCGTGGAGGTCATCGCGTCGAAGGCGTCCGCCACGGCCACCAGCCGCGCCGAGGACGGGATGGCCTCGCCGGCCAGGCCGTACGGGTAGCCCGATCCGTCGAGGCGTTCGTGGTGGTGGAGGATCGCGGTGCGGGCGTCGTCGAGGAAGGCGATGCCGCGCACCATCTCGTGGCCGTAGCCGGGGTGCAGCTCGATGATCCGCCGCTCCTCGGGGGTGAGCGGGCTGTCCTTGCGCAGCACCCGGGTGGGCACCCCCAGCTTGCCGATGTCGTGCAGGATGCCGGCCAGCCGCAGGGCCTCCACCCGCTCGGGCGGCAGTCCGATCTCGCGGGCGATCAGTGCCGACGCCCGGCCGACGCGCTCGCTGTGGCCCCGGGTGTAGCGGTCCTTGATCTCCACGGCCTGCACCAGCGCCCGCACCGTGGCCTGGTGCGCGGCCCGCTCGCGGCGCGCCTGGCCGACGACCCAGCGCGCGATGTGCGTCGGCAGCAGGGCGAGGACCGCGGCCACCGCCCCGTACGGGCCCTGCCAGAGCACCGCGGCCATGAGCCCCACCAGGCCGTAGGTGAGGTGCGGGGCGAGCGGTTCGAGCAGGGCCTCCCGGAAGGCCACGGCCGGGGCGGTGCGCTCGGCGGTGATCAGCACGCCGGCGGTGAGGGCGGCGGAGTAGAGGCAGAAGGCGAGGACGGCCGCCAGCGCGGGCACCAGCAGTCCCGGCAACCGCGCGAAGTCGCCTTCCCCGAAGGCGTGCCGGACCTGGGCCGCGGCGGCCGTGGCCAGGGCGAGCTGCGCGGCGTGCCAGACCCGGCGCACCGGGCCCGGCTCGCCCCGGACCGGCGCGAGGAGGCCACCGGGTACGGCGACGAGTGCGGCCGCGCCCGGGGGAAGCAGGAGCGCGGCCGCGAAGAGCACCGGGGGCAGGGACGCCCCCGTCCGTTCCCCTGCCGCGTAGACCACCGCCAGCACGGCCGCGGTCGCCCAGGGAGTGCCCTCGTGGGGGCCGGTGACGAGGGCGCCGCACGCCGACACCACGACGAGCGGGATGTACACCCGCGCCGCCGCGGGGAGCATCCGGACCGTCCGCTTCGCACGCACCCCACCGAGGCTAGGGGCGCGGCCGTCGCGCGGTGGGCGAGCGGCCGCGATTCCCGCCTTCGGGTGATCCCGGGTGGCTTGCCTGTACGGGCTGCGTCAGCCGGCCGGGAAACCGGTCGGCGTGCTGCCGCCGTCCGCGGGCTCCGGCACCGGCGCCACCTCGCCCGCGCGGATCAGCTCGATCCGCGTGAGCACCTTGGACCGCAGGTCCGTGGGCACGTCGTCGTGCCCGCAGCAGCGCTTGACCAGCTTCTTGACGGCCTGCTCCAGGCCGTACTTCTCCAAGCAAGGGTGGCACTCGTCGAAGTGCTGCTTGAACTTGGCGCAGGCGTCGTCGGACATCTCGTTGTCCAGGTACTCGTAAAGATGTTCGAGTACCTCGGAGCAGTCCGTCTCATGCGGGTTGCCGCAGCTCATGTGCCCGAGCCCTTCTCATCTCCCGCGCCCGCCGGGACGAGCCCGCGCTCCCGCGCGTAGTCCTCCAGCAACGAACGCAGCTGCCGCCGCCCCCGGTGCAGACGGGACATCACCGTACCGATGGGGGTTCCCATGATGTCGGCGATCTCCTTGTAGGCAAAGCCCTCGACGTCCGCGAGATAGACCGCGATCCGGAATTCCTCCGGGATCGCCTGCAGCGCCTGCTTCACGTCCGAGTCGGGAAGGTGGTCCAGCGCCTGGGACTCGGCGGAGCGCAGACCCGTCGACATGTGCGACTCGGCGCGGGCCAGCTGCCAGTCCTCGATCTCCTCCGTGCCGCTGCGCTGGGGCTCGCGCTGCTTCTTGCGGTAGGAGTTGATGAAGCTGTTGGTGAGGATGCGGTACAGCCACGCCTTCAGGTTGGTGCCCTCACGGAACTGGTGGAACGACGCGTACGCCTTCGCGTACGTCTCCTGCACCAGGTCCTCGGCATCGGCCGGGTTGCGGGTCATGCGCAGCGCCGCCGAGTACATCTGGTCCAGGTACTCCAGGGCGTCCCGCTCGAAGCGCGCGCTGCGCTCGACGTCGGACTCCGGAGTCACCTGCACCTCAGGCACCTCGGACGGGCTGTCGTCGTTGCCGCTGACCGGACCCACCTCCTCCACGACGGTCACGGGGCCGTAAGCGGACCCCACGCCATCGGAGGATATCCCGGGCGGGATCGGCGCGCTGTTCCTGTCCGCCCCGCCCATCGCCGGCCACTCCGGCCACGACAGGTAGGGCGCCTCGGCACGGGCGCGGCACTCGGCTCTGACCATCCGGCTGCCTTCCTCACTGTGCGTACGTTCTTTCGCGTGGACGACTCGCACAACACGGGTCGCGCACCGCTCATTCCCGAAGCGGGGGCAGTTCCTCCAGCCAGCCCAGCACCGCGTCCGTGATGACGCTGAGTGCTGCCTCCTGGGTGAGGTCCGCGGACTTCGGCACGGTGAACCCGTGGTCGCCGTGCGGCACCTCGACCGGCTCGTACCCCTCCGGGAACTCGTCGGGGCGGCCGAAGGGGTCGCGCCCGCCCTGCAGGGCCAGGACCGGCACCCCGGCGCCGGTCAGCTCGCCGGCCCGGGACTTCTCCGGCTTGCCCGGCGGGTGCAGCGGGAAGGACAGCGCCAGCACCGCGACCGCGCCCAGCTCCACCGCCGTACGGCAGGCCACCCGGGCCCCCGCGCTGCGGCCGCCGGCGACGACCGGCAGGCCGGGCCGGGCCAGTGCGGGCCACAGCGCCGTCCACGCGGTGTCCAGGGTCTTCGGCGCGGGCGCCACCTTCTTGCCGGCCACCCGCCAGGGCTGCTCCACCAGCGCGACCGTCCAGCCGCGCGGCGGCAGGGCACCGGCCAGGGCCTGCAGGTCACGGGCCTCGACGCCGCCTCCCGCACCGTGGCCCAGCGCCACGACGGCGCGCGGCCGGCGGGCCCGGTGCCAGAGGACACGGGCGTCCCCCACGGGCGTCGGCACGGTCTCCATGATCTCGCTCACAGCGGCCAGTCTGGCACCGCGGGCGGTCAGAACAGGGTCGCCTCCTCGGGCGCCTCGATCGGCTCGACCAGTTCGGGCCCGTTGTTGCGGACGTTGCTCACCTCGGTGCGCACGGGGTACGCGCGCAGCAGGCCGGGCCGCGGCGGCACGAGCAGGCCGCGCAGGTCCGCGACGTCGGTGCGCGCGGGGTCGAGCCAGTCGTCCCAGTGCTCCGGGGTGATCCACAACGGCATGCGCGGGTGGATCTCGGCCAGGGAGCGCGGGCCGCCGGGGCGCTCGTCGGCGTCGGCGAAGGGCTCGGTCTCGGCCTCTGTGGTGATGACGGTGCAGGTGACCCACCAGGCGCGCGGGTGCTCGTCGGGCAGGGTGCGGTCGCGCCAGAACTCGTACAGCCCGGCCATCGCGAAGACCGAGCCGTCGACGGGGGTGACGAAGTACGGCTGCTTGCGGGGCCGCTTCTTCCTCCCCTCCTCCTCCAGCTGCCGCTCGTCCCTGCCGGTGACCCACTCGAAGTAGCCGTCGGCGGGCAGCAGGCAGCGGCGCGAGGCGAAGGGGCGCCGGTAGGAGGCCTTCTCGTGCACGGTCTCGGCCCGGGCGTTGATCATCTTCACGCCGACGTCGGGCGTCTTGGCCCAGCTCGGCACCAGCCCCCAGCGCAGGGTGCGCAGCTGGCGCACGATCTCGCCGGTCTCCTTGTCGGGCCGCTCCAGCACCGCGTAGGTGCTGTCGGTCGGCGCGACGTTCCAATTGGGGTCCAGCGCCTCGGTGGGATCCCATTTCCGCACGTCGAAGAGCCCGACGAGATCCTCGGGCCCTCGGCTCGCTGCATATCGACCGCACATGAGTGCCAGATTGCCACGGCGCGGACACAGCCGGCCGTCGTATGGTGCGGAACCGTGCAGCTCTTCGACTCCATCTTCGGCACCCAGCCCGCGCCCTCCCCCTGGCTGGTCGGCGCCACGGCGGCCGTCGCCCTCGCCGCGGTGCTGCCGCACGTCCTGTGGCGGCTGTCCCGCAACGCGATCACGATCGCCCACGAAGGCGGCCACGGCCTGGTCGCCCTGCTGTCCGGACGCCGTCTGCAGGGCATCAGGCTGCACTCGGACACCTCGGGCCTGACCGTCTCCCGCGGCAAGCCGTACGGCCTCGGCATGATCCTCACCGCGGCGGCCGGCTACACCGCGCCGTCCCTGCTGGGCCTCGGCGGGGCCCTGCTGCTCGCGGCGGGGCACATCACGGCACTGCTGTGGGGGGCGACGGCCCTGCTCCTGGTGATGCTGGTGATGATCAGGAACGCGTACGGGGTGCTGACCGTCCTCGTGACCGGCGGCCTCTTCCTGCTGGTGTCCTGGCTGACCGAGCCCGGGGTCCAGGCGGCCTTCGCCTACCTGGTGGTGTGGTTCCTGCTGTTCGGGGGCGTACGGCCGGTCCTGGAGCTCCAGCGCAAGCGGCGCGGTGGTGCGGCGCCCGGATCGGACGCGGACCAGCTGGCCCGGCTGACGCACACCCCGGCGGCACTGTGGATGCTGTTGTTCTACGCGGTGGCGCTGCTGTCGCTGTTCGGCGGCGGCCGCTGGCTGGTGGGTCTGTAGGCCTTGCGAGCGGGTATCTGTTTCCTTCAGGTTTCGTCCGCTTTGTGAGCGATTCGCCTTCTCCTTGAGCCACTACGCTGGGGGCCATGACCGGTAACCCCGCGCACACCGCCCTGTGGCCCGCGCCGCTCGCGTCCGCCCCCGTCCAGGCGACGGTCACCGTGCCCGGATCCAAGTCGGTCACCAACCGCGCCCTGGTGCTCGCTGCGCTCGCCTCCGAGCCGGGCTGGCTGCGCCGCCCGCTGCGCAGCCGGGACACCGTGCTGATGGCCGACGCGCTGCGCACCATGGGCGTCCAGATCGACGAGGTGGTCAATCCCTACGGCGGCGAGGCCTGGCGGGTCATCCCGGCGGGGCTGCATGGTCCGGCCTCCGTCGACGTCGGCAACGCCGGCACGGTCATGCGGTTCCTGCCGCCGGTCGCCGCGCTCGCCGACGGCCCGGTGCACTTCGACGGCGACCCGCGCAGCCACGAGCGCCCGCTGAACGGGGTCATCGACGCGCTGCGCACCCTGGGCGCTCGCATCGACGACGAGGGCCGCGGCGCACTGCCGCTGACCGTGCACGGCGGTGGGGCGCTGGACGGCGGGCCGGTGTCGGTCGACGCGTCCTCGTCCTCCCAGTTCGTCAGCGCCCTGCTGCTGTCCGGCCCCCGCTTCAACCAGGGTGTCGAGGTGCGGCACACCGGCCCGACGCTGCCGTCGCTGCCGCACATCAAGATGACCGTGGAGATGCTGCGGCACGCCGGGGCCAAGGTCGACACCCCGGAGAACGGCGGCGAGCCCGACGTGTGGCGGGTCGACGCCGGCGCGCTGCTCGGCGTCGACCTCACCGTCGAGCCGGACCTCTCCAACGCCCAGCCCTTCCTCGCCGCCGCGCTGGTCACCGGCGGCCGTGTGGTCATCCCCGACTGGCCGCGGCGCACCACCCAGCCCGGTGACGCGCTGCGCGAGCTGTTCACCCGGATGGGCGGTTCGTGCGAGCTGACGGACACGGGCCTGGTCTTCACCGGCTCCGGCCGGATCCACGGCATCGACGCCGACCTGTCGGACGTCGGCGAACTCACGCCCGGCATCGCGGCGGTCGCCGCGCTCGCCGACTCCGAGTCCGTGCTGCGCGGCGTGGGGCACCTGCGTCTGCACGAGACCGACCGGCTGGCCGCGCTGAGCAAGGAGATCAACGAGCTCGGCGGCGACGTCACCGAGACCGAGGACGGACTGCGCATCCGGCCGCGGCCGCTGCGCGGCGGTGTCTTCCACACCTACGAGGACCACCGGCTGGCCACCGCGGGCGCCGTCCTTGGCCTCGCCGTCGACGGCGTCCGGGTCGAGAACGTCGCGACCACCGGCAAGACGCTCCCCGACTTCCCCGAGATGTGGACGGCCATGCTGGGCACGGCACCGGCGGCCTCCGCGTCCCCCGTGCGGGCCTGAACCATGCGGCGCTACGGCAAGCACACCGACGAGGACGACGTCCGGGTCCGCCCGAACCGCAAGGGCAACCGCCCCCGCACCAGCATCCGGCCCAAGCACGAGGACGCCGAGGAGGGCTTCGTCCTCACCATCGACCGCGGCCGCATCACCTGCCTCGTCGAGGACCGCACGGTCACCGCGATGAAGGCCCGCGAACTGGGCCGCAAGGGCATCGCGGTCGGCGACCGGGTGGGCATCGTCGGCGACCTGTCCGGCGAGAAGGACACGCTGGCGCGCATCGTGCGCGTCGAGGAGCGCAGTTCGGTGCTGCGCCGCACCGCCGACGACACCGATCCGTACGAGCGGGTCGTCGTCGCCAACGCCGACCGGCTCGCCATCGTCACCGCCCTCGCCGACCCCGAGCCGCGCCCCCGGCTCATCGACCGCTGTCTGGTGGCGGCGTACGACGCCGGGCTCGAACCGCTGCTGGTGCTCACCAAGTCCGATCTCGCCTCGGCGGAAACGCTGCTGGAGACGTACGCGCCCCTGGGCGTCCCCTACGTCGTCACCAGCCACGAGCACTTCGACGCCGACGCGACGGCGGCCGTCCGCGAGCACCTCAAGGGCCGGATCACCGCCTTCGTCGGCCACAGCGGCGTCGGGAAGACCACCCTGGTCAACGCCCTGGTGGAGCGTCAGCGCGCGACCGGCCTCGTCAACGCGGTCACCGGACGCGGCAGGCACACCACCACCTCGGCGCTCGCGCTGCCGCTCAGCGGCGCGGAGGGCTGGGTCATCGACACCCCGGGGGTGCGCTCCTTCGGCCTCCACCACGTCGATCCGTCCCGGGTCATCCACGCCTTCCCCGACCTGGAGCCGGGCACGGAGGACTGTCCGCGGGCCTGCAGCCACGACGAACCCGACTGCGCGCTGGACGCCTGGGTCGCCGACGGGCACGCGGAACCCGCCCGGTTGTTCTCGCTGCGGCGGCTGCTCGCGACGCGTGAGCGCAAGGAAGGGGACTGAGACCCCATTTCCGGGCATGCTGTGTGATGATCGCTCATCGACAGACGGAAACGGGAGGGCGTTCGATGGCCTGGCTCCTCGTGGTGGTCGCTGGACTCCTCGAAACCGGCTTCGCGGTCTGCCTCAAGCTCTCCCACGGGTTCACCCGCCTGTGGCCGACCATCGCGTTCTGCGCCTTCGCGCTCGGCAGCTTCGGCCTGCTCACGCTCGCCCTGAAGAAGCTGGACGTCGGGGCCGCGTACGCGGTGTGGACGGGCATCGGGGCGTCCGGGACCGCGATCTACGGCATGGCCTTCCTCGGCGACGTCGTCTCGACCCTGAAGCTGATCTCCATCAGCCTGGTCGTCCTGGGCGTCATCGGGCTCCAGCTCTCCGGCTCCACCCATTGACCGCCCCGGCCGGTCCGCACCGGGGCCGGGCCGCGCCCGTCACCAGCCGCGCTGGAGCAGCCCCCGGACCAGCCGGGCGACCCGCCGGCACGCCTCCTCGTCGGAGGCCGCGGGTGCGACGACGTAGGAGACGGTGACGCGCACCGCGGTCTCGCAGGCCCAGTCGGCCTCGGCCCGGTCGAGTCTGGGGAAGCGCCGCCCCAGCACGGTCGCGGCGCGCGCCCGGAAGCCGTCGAGGAGTTCGGCCGGGGCGAGCGGGGCGTCGTCCCTCCGCTGCCGCCGGCCCGGCAGCCGCGGCACCGGCACCGGCACGACGGCCGCCGCCGGGACCCGGTCCCCGCGGCAGCCGGTGAGGACCGCGCGCACCAGCGGGCTGCGGCGGGCACTGTGCAGGGTCCAGGCGGTCGCGGCGGCGAAGCAGTCGCCGGCGTCGGCGCCCTGCCGCCCGGCGGCGTCCAGGGCGCGCTCCACGCCCGCCAGGAACGCCTCCGCCTCCCGCCGCGCCAGAGCTCTCGCGAGCCCCTCCTTGGTGCCGAACTCGTTGTAGAGGGTCTGCCGCGACACCCCGGCCGTGGCCGCGACGTCGACCATCCTGATCGTCGCCCACGAGCGGTCGCCCAGAGCGGACAGCGCCGCGTCCAGGAGTGATTCACGCGCTGTCGGCATGATCGCCTCCAAGCGGTCTCAAGCGGGTCTCGAGCGGTCTCCACCGGTACCGGGCGGCCTCAGGGGGCTGTGGGCCAGAATTGACGGGCCGTCGGTCCGTGTCAACCCTCCCCGCGTACCCTGCGTGACCTCGACCTGCCGCGATCGATACTGTTCGCTCCATGCCGGACTTCAACGACGATCTGCGCCTCGCGCACATCCTTGCCGACGCCGCCGACGCCGCCACCATGGAGCGCTTCAAGTCCCTGGACCTCAAGGTCGAGACCAAGCCCGACATGACGCCGGTCAGCGAGGCGGACAAGCGCGCCGAGGAACTGATCCGCAGTCAGCTCGGACGGGCCAGGCCGCGCGACGCCGTGCTCGGCGAGGAGTACGGCACGGAGGGCAGCGGTCCGCGGCGCTGGATCGTCGACCCGATCGACGGCACCAAGAACTACGTCCGCGGGGTGCCGGTGTGGGCCACCCTGATCGCGCTCATGGTGCGCGGGGAGCGGGGCGACGAGGGCGTGGTCGGCATGGTGTCCGCGCCCGCCCTGGGGCGCCGCTGGTGGGCGGTGAAGGGCGGCGGGGCGTACACCGGGCGCAGCCTGTCCTCGGCCACGCGGCTGCGGGTGTCGCAGGTGAGCCGGCTGGCGGACGCCTCCTTCGCGTACTCCTCGCTGAGCGGCTGGGAGGAGCAGGGCCGCCTGGACGGCTTCCTCGACCTGACCCGGTCCTGCTGGCGGACGCGCGCCTACGGTGACTTCTGGCCCTACATGATGGTCGCCGAGGGCGCCGTGGACATCTGCGCCGAGCCCGAACTCAGCCTGTGGGACATGGCGGCGAACGAGGTGATCGTCCGCGAGGCCGGAGGGCGCTTCACCAGCCTGGACGGGACCGCGGGACCGTACGGCGGGAACGCGGCGGCGTCCAACGGGCTGCTGCACGAGGACATGCTCGACTTCCTGAACCGCCCGTAACCGACCGACCCCTCACACTACCGATCACCCTCCGCGCGCCCCTTGCTGCGGACCGCGGCGCATGTGAACATGAGAATGCGTGAGCTTGTGCATTTGTGAAACGGTTCTCAAGACGGCCACGACGCAGCCCGAGGGGTATCCCATGCTCGTACGCGACGCCATGAGTACGGTCGTTCTCACGGTCGGTCCCGCCCACACCCTCCGCCAGGCCGCCCGGCTGATGTCCGCCCGACGGGTGGGCGCGGCGGTGGTACTCGATCCCGACACCTGCGGTCTCGGCATCCTGACCGAGCGCGACATCCTCAACGCCATCGGTGCGGGGCTCGACCCCGACCACGAACTCGCCGCCGCCCACACCACCACCGACGTGGTCTTCGCCGCGCCCCGGTGGACCCTCGAGGAGGCGGCCGCCGCGATGGTACGCGGCGGCTTCCGGCACCTGGTGGTGCTGGACGACCGCAACCCGGTCGGCATGGTCTCCGTACGCGACATCGTGCGCTGCTGGCAGCCCGCGCGCGCCCTGGCCGGCTGACGGCCCGGACATGGATCGGAGGGGGCCGGGTGCCTGGACGCACCCGGTCCCCTCCGGGTCTGTGGGACGGGACGCCCGTCAGCCGCGCAGGGCTTGGACGGCGGCCTCCAGCCGCTTGCCGAAGTCCTCGTCGGCACGGCGGAAGTTGCCGATCGCGCGCTCGGCGATGTCGTCGCGCGACACCTTGGCGATGAATCCCGAGAGGTTGGCGACCAGGCGCTCCTTCTCCTCCTGCGACATCAGCCGGTAGAGGTTGCCCGCCTGCACGAAGTCGTCGTCCTCGGCGTGCGAGGGCGCCTCGTCGTTGCCGGTGGACCCGGCGACCGCGGTGGCCGACCACGGGGGACGGCCGGTCTGCGCCGGGCCGCCGAAGCTGTTCGGCTCGTAGTTCCTGGCCCCGCCGTGGCGGCCGTCGTAGAGCGCGCCGTCGCGGCCGTGGGTGCGCGCCTCGGTCGCGTGCGGGCGGTTCACCGGCAGGTGGTCGGCGTTGATGCCGACGCGGTAGCGGTGGGCGTCACCGTAGGCGAAGAGCCGGCCCTGCAGCATCTTGTCCGGGGACGGGCCGATGCCGGGCACGAAGTGCGCCGGGGAGAAGATCGACTGCTCGACCTCGGCGAAGATGTTCTGCGGGTTGCGGTTGAGTTCCAGCCTGCCGATCTCGATCGGCGGGTAGTCCTCGTGCGGCCACACCTTGGTGAGGTCGAACGGGTTGAAGCGGTAGGCCGCCGCCTCTGCCGCGGGCATGATCTGCACCTGCACGGTCCAGCTCGGGAACTCGCCGCGCTCGATGGCCTCGCGCAGGTCGCGCTGGTGGGAGTCCGGGTCCTCACCGGCGAGCCGGTTGGCCTCCTCCTGGGTGAGGTTCTGGATGCCCTGGTCGGTCTTGAAGTGGTACTTGACCCAGAAGACCTCGCCGGCCTCGTTGTTCCACTGGTAGGTGTGCGAGCCGTAGCCGTTCATGTGGCGGTAGCTCGCCGGGATGCCGCGGTCGCCGAACAGCCAGGTCACCTGGTGCGTCGACTCGGGCGACAGCCCCCAGAAGTCCCAGACGTTGTCCGCCTCCTGGGACCCGGTGTACGGGTCGCGCTTCTGGGTGTGGATGAAGTCGGGGAACTTGATGGCGTCCTTGATGAAGAACACCGGGGTGTTGTTGCCGACGAGGTCGTAATTGCCCTCCTCGGTGTAGAACTTCAGCGCCCAGCCGCGCGGGTCGCGCACGGCGTCCGCCGCACCCAGGTTGCCGGCGACGGTGGAGAACCGCAGGAAGGTCTCCGTCTGCTTGCCGACCTCGGAGAGGAACGCCGCCCGCGTGTACTTCGTCACGTCGGCGGTCACCGTGAAGGTGCCGTAGGCGCCGGCGCCACGGGCGTGCACCACGCGCTCCGGGATGCGCTCGCGGTTGAAGTGGGCGAGCTTCTCCAGCAGCTGCTGGTCCTGGACCAGGACCGGTCCCCCGGGGCCCGCGGTCTCGCTGTTCTGGTTGTCCGCGACCGGGGCGCCCGCCTCCGTGGTCAGCGGGCCGGTCTCCTGAACCGTCACGTGCTTCTCCCTGGGTTGGTGCTGTGCCGTGGCTTACGCCGGAAGCGATCCTACGATAGACAGAGTCCAAGTCAAGAAGAGCCCCAAACTCGTACTCGGTCGGAACACGGACCGTCACTGTTAAGCTGTTGCCATCCCACTGATAGGTGAAATGGAATGAGTGACCTGCTGGAACGACTGCGCGGCCGCGGATGGCGCATGACCGCGCAGCGGCGCGTCGTGGCCGAGGTCCTGGACGGCGACCACGTCCACCTGACCGCCGACGAGGTGCACGCCCGCGCGGCGGCGCGACTGCCCGAGATCTCCCGCGCGACCGTCTACAACACCCTGGGCGAACTGGTGTCGCTCGGCGAGGTCATAGAGGTCGCCACCGACGGCCGCGCCAAGCGCTACGACCCCAACGCCCACCGCCCGCACCAGCACCTGGTGTGCTCCAGCTGCGGCACCGTCCGGGACGTCCACCCGCACGGCAACCCGCTGGCGGACCTGCCCGACGCGGAGCGTTTCGGGTTCACCGTCTCCCAGGTCGAGGTCACCTACCGGGGCCTGTGCCCCGCCTGCGCCTGACGCTGCGCGGCCCGCCGCACGCGTTCCGCGGCCTTCCGCACCCCCGGCTCCGGCCGGGTGCGCCCCACCCACACCGTCTCCACCGGCACCTGGCCGGCGACCTTGGAGAGCGCCTCGAAGGCCTCCCTGGCCACCCCGGGGTCCGGATCCACGGCCAGCGGCGCCAGCTGCCGCAACAGCCCCTCCCGCGGGACGAGCCGTCCCGCGGCGCGCACCGCGGCACGGCGCACCACGGGCGGCCACGGAGTGCGCACCTCACGGGCCAGCCTCAGCAGCAGCGGCGCGTCCGAGGCGTCCCCGCACTCCCCCAGCCCCGTCACCAGCCCGGCCACCAGCCGCGGCGGACTCTGCGGGCCGCAGCGCAGCAGCTGCCTGCGGTACGCCAGTGCCGGGGGCTCTCCCCTGCTGTACAGCCGCCAGCGGGCCTGGGCGCGGACGATCCGCGCCGGGTCGGCCAGCGGCGCGGTCAGCCGGGCCGCCGGCACGTCGTCCGGCAGCGCCGCGACCGCCAGCTCCCGCACGGCCGCCGAGCGGGCCCACAGCAGCCGCCCCGCCTGGTCCGGGTCCATCTGCAGCAGCCGCTCGGCGCACAGTCTGCGGCACACCTGGTCCGGGTCGCGCAGCGCCGTGCGCACCAGGTCCCCGCGGACGAACTCGCCGAGTTCCAGGGCCAGCTCGACCCCGAAGCGCCGGGTCAGCGGGTCCGTGTCGGCGGCCAGCGCACGCACCGCCCGCCGTGCCTCGGGCGCCGCCAGCACCCCGCGGTACGCCTCGGGGGTGTGCGTCGCCCGGCTCCGTCCGCGCAGCCTCAGCAGCAGCCGTACGGCCGCGGCGGCCTCGTCCGGGGCGGTACGGCGCAGCAGCGCCTCCAGGGCCCGGTCGCGGACCTGGTCCACCCAGTCCGCCGTCCGCAGCGCGAGGGCGGAGGCCACCAGCGGCCCGCCGTGCACCGCCAGCTCCTCCACGGCGGCCTGCCGGATGCGGCCGTCCCGGTCCATCGCGGCCAGCAACAGGCGCAGCGGTTCACTGTCGCCGGGCGCCGGGGGCGTGCCCTCCTGCACCCGGGCGGCACGGTCCAGCAGCAGCCACAGCCGGGGCGGCGCCGCGGCCAGCGCCTTGAGCGCCGCCGCGCGGTCGTAGGCGGCCTCCTCGTCGTCGGCGGCGCCGCGCAGCTCGCGCAGCAGGCCCTCCGCCTCGGCGGCCGCGCACAACCGACCCCACCGCGTCACATCCCTGAGTTCCGTCGGCCGCCGCTTACGCCGCCTGCGCAGCAACCCCGCCTCCTCGCGCCGCCTGAGGGCCTGTCCTCAGGATCGCGCGCCGGCGCCGGTGGGCCCAGGATCGTCGGCACCCTTTTGCCCGAACCATGCCTGGCCTGTACCCAACGCATACGAGAAGGCCCGGAAGCCATGGCTTCCGGGCCTTCTCTTCAGTAGCGGGGACAGGATTTGAACCTGCGACCTCTGGGTTATGAGCCCAGCGAGCTACCGAGCTGCTCCACCCCGCGTCGTTGTGTCTTCAGACTACCCTCCCGGCGCTGAGCAGCGCAAATCGCTTCTCACGCGGACAGCTCGTGCTCCAGGGCGTCGGTCAGCCGGGCCGCCCGCTCGGCCACCTCGGCGGGGCCGCACTCCACCGCACGGGCGCACCACGCCTGGGCGTCCGCCAGCTGTCCGTGCCGTGCGGCCAGCAGCGCCAGCCGCAGCGCGGCGCGTCCGTGGCCCGCGTCGGCGGCACGCGTCCACCACAGGGCGGCTTCCGGCTCCGCGCCCTCGCGGGCGAGGAGCAGCCCGAGGTTGAAGGCCCCGTTGCGGCTGCCGCCCTCGGCGGCCTCCCGGTACCAGTGGGCGGCGTCCACGACGTCCCCGCGCTTGGCGGCACACATGCCGAGCCGCACCTGGGCACGGCGGTGCCCCTGGCCAGCGGCGCGTGCGTACCACTCCTCGGCCTCGCCCTCGGCCTCCTGCGTGCCCTGCGCGTCCAGCAGCGCACCGAGCCGGAAGGCGCCCTCCGGGCTGCCGCCGCCCGCCGCGCAGCGCAGGTGGCGCTCGGCGCCGTGCGCGTCACCCTCCTTCTGCAGGGCGATGGCCACCTGGAGCGCGGCCTCGCCGTGACCGCTGGCCGCAGCGCGCTCGTACCAGCGCCGCGCGGTGGCGTCGTCGCCCCGCCCGGCGTACAGGATGCCGAGGTTGAAGGCGGCGTCCACGCTGCCCGCCTCCGCCGCCTTGGAGAACCAGGGCTCGGCGCCCGCCGCGTCGCCGCGCTGCAGCAGGAGCACGGCGAGCGCGTTGGCCGCCTCGCGGTGCCCGGTGTAGGCGGCCTTGCGGTACCACTGCTCGGCCTGGGCCGTGCGGCCCTGACCGGCGCAGAGCAGACCGAGGTTGAAGGCGCCGTTGATGTCCCCCGCCTCGAGCGCGGCCCGGTACCACCGCTCGGCGGTCTGGGTCTCGCCCTCCTGGGCGTGCAGCGCGCCCAGGGCGTTGGCGGCGTTGCCGTCGCCGGCGTTGGCGGCACGCCGCCACCAGGTGGCGGCCCCGTCGACGTCACCGGCGTCGCGCAGCAGGAAGCCGAGCGCGCAGGCGGCGCGCGGCTCTCCGTCGCGGGCGGCGGTCAGATACCAGCGCTTGGCCTCCTCGAACTCGCCGCGCTCCTCCAGGAGCGTGCCGAGGCGCAGGGCGGCCCTGCGGTGCCGGCGGGCGGCGGCCTGCCGGTACCACTGCTCGGCCTCGCGCTCCTCGCCGCGCTCGGCGCAGATGCCGGCGAGCCGGTAGGCGGCCTCGCGGTGGCCGTGCTCGGCGGCGGCGTGGAACCAGCGCTCGGCACCGACGTCGCGCCGGTGGTCCAGGAGGTCGGCCAGCGCGTACGCGCCCAGGGTGTGCCCGGACTCGGCGGCCTGGCGCAGCCAGTACTCCGCGCCGGGCTCGTCGCCGCGCTCGCGGAAGTGCCGGCCGAGCGCGTGCGCGGCCGCGGCGGAACCGGCGACCGCCGCGATGCGCCACCAGGCGGCGGCCTCGTCGGCGTAGCCGCGCTGGTGCAGCAGCAGGCCCAGGTTGTTGGCGGCCGGGCGGTCCCCTCCGGCGGCGGCGCCGCGCAGATGGGGCTCGGCGCCCTCGAGGTCGCCGCGGCGCAGCAGCAGGGTGCCCAGGACGCTCATGGCCCCGATGTCGCCGTGCTCGGCGGCCCGCCGGTGGCGCGCCTCGAGTTCGGCCTCCTCGCGGGCCTCCAGGGTCTCCTCGTCCGGGAGGTCGGACTCGATGAGGCGCTCCTCGTCGAGACCGCCCACCCGCGGACCGGGCAGCAGGTCGGCGACGGCCGGCACCAGCGCGGCCCCGGCCGCGGGCACGGTCGTCCGCCCCGCGGACCCGGGATCCCGGATCTGACGAGTCTTCAGCAGCCTTGCACCATCCCCCATGAGGTCCATCGTCGCATCACCCGTACCCGCAGTACACCTGGTATGCGGCAAACCTGCAGAGTTCAGCCGATCCCAGTTGGTCACTTCGTAGGTCACTACAGCGTTTTGTCGACTTCCCGACATGATGCCAACCGAAACCTCTGCGGTACCAGTTCCCCCCCTACAAGTGAAAGGGCCCGGAGTCTATTGACTCCGGGCCCTCTCCAACAGTAGCGGGGACAGGATTTGAACCTGCGACCTCTGGGTTATGAGCCCAGCGAGCTACCGAGCTGCTCCACCCCGCGTCGGTGGAACAACAGTACCACGACGCGGGGTGGGCCCCGTCAGCCCTGCCCGCCCGCCTGCTGCTCGGCCTCCTGGGCCCGCTTCAGCGCGTCGGCGAGATCCTTCTGCGCCTGGCCGTACGCGCCCCAGTCGCCCTCCTTGAGCGCCTTCTGGCCCGCGTCGTACGCCTGCTGGGCGTCCTCCAGGGCCTGGGCGACCGTCGGATTGCCGGAGGCCGGCGGCTGGGTGCCCCCGCCCGTCTCCGGTGGCGTCTCGGGCGTGCCGCCGTCCGAGCCGAACACGGCGTCGAGCGCCTGCGCGAGCGTGTCCTCGAACTCGGTCTGGCCGCCGTAGCTCACCAGCACCTTCTTCAGCAGCGGGTAGTTGGTGCCCGCGCCGCGGACGTAGACCGGCTCGACGTACAGCAGCCCGCCGTCGAGGGGCACGGTCAGCAGGTTGCCGTACTCGACCTCCGAGTCACCGCCCTTGAGCAGCCTGATCTTCTCCGCCACGTCGGGGTCGGAGTTGAACTGGCTCTGCACCTGCTGCGGTCCGGACACCGTGGTGTTCGACGGCAGCTTCAGCACCCTGATCGCGCCGTACTCCGGACTCTTCGCGTCCGCGTCGACCGCCATGAAGGCGCTGAGGTTCTCGCGCTTGTTCGGCGTGAAGGTCGTGGTGAGCGAGAACGCCTGGTCGTTCTGGCCGGGCATCTTCAGGCTCAGGTAGTACGGCGGCACCGACTTGCCGGTCTTGGCGGCCGGGTCGTTGGGAACCGCCCACACCTCACTGCCGCTGTAGAAGGTCGACGCCTTGGTGACGTGGTAGCGCGTCAGCAGCTCGCGCTGCACCTTGAACAGGTCCTGCGGGTAGCGCAGATGCGCCATCAGCGCGTCGTCGATCGCCGTCTTGGGCTCGACCGTGTCCGGGAAGGCCTTCATCCAGGTCTTCAGCACCGGGTCCTCGGTGTCCCACTGGTAGAGCGTGACCTTGCCGCTGTACGCGTCGACGGTCGCCTTCACCGAGTTGCGGATGTAGTTGACCTGGTTCTGCTGCGCCAGCACGGCGCGCTGCCCGTCGGTCAGCGAGTCCGCGGTGGTGTCGCCCAGCGTCGTGCGCGACGAGTACGGGTAGCCGTTGCTCGTCGTGTAGGCGTCGACGATCCACACGATCCGGCCGTCGACGACCGCCGGGTAGGAGTCGCCGTCGATCGTCAGCCAGGGCGCGACCGCCTCGACCCGCTCCTTGGGCATGCGGTTGTACAGGATCTGCGAGTCGTCGCCGACGGCGCCGGAGTAGAAGATCTGCGGCTCGCCGAAGGACACCGCGTACGCGAGCCTGGTCACCGGGTTCTTCAGGCCGACGCCGCTCTTGGCGGTGTACGTGTACGGCTTCTCGCCGCTGTCGTCGGTGTAGTCGATCTCCGGCGTGGTCTTGTCGCCGACGATCGACCACTGCTTGGTCTGCTCGCCGTAGTAGATCCGCTGCTGGTACGTCCCGAGGTCGCCCTTGGTGGGCAGGTTGTACTCGGTGAAGTCCGGCTCGCCGCTGGCGGTCGTGGTGGTGCCCTTGGCCGCCACCATGCCGTAGCCGTGCGTGTACTTGAAGTGGTCGTTGATCCAGCTGTGCTGCGGGATGCCCTCGAGGTTCAGCTCCCGCAGGCCCACCACGGTGTCCTGCTCCTTGCCGTCGATCGTGTAGCGGTCGACGTCGAGCGTGGACGGGAACGCGTAGTAGCCGCGCACCTTCTGCAGCTGCTGGTAGGTCGGCGAGACCACGTTCGGGTCCAGCAGGCGGATGGACGCCGCCGTGTCGGCGTCGCTGCGCAGCTTCTCCTTGCCGTCCCCGCTCGTGCCCGAGTAGTCCGTCACGTCGGCGTGGTCGATGCCGTACGCCTCACGCGTGGCGTCGATGTTCTTCTGGATGTACGGCTGCTCCTTGGCGGCCTCGTTCGGCTGCACCTGGAACTTCTGCACGATCGCCGGGTACAGGCCGCCGATCAGGATCGCCGACAGCACCATCAGGCCGAAGCCGATCAGCGGCAGCGACCAGGTGCGCCGCCACAGGGTGGCGAAGAACAGCAGCGCGCAGATGATGGCGATGGCGAACAGGATCGTCTTCGCCGGCAGGTAGGCGTTGGCGTCCACGTAGCGCAGACCCGTCCAGTCGCCCGACCTGAGGTTGCCGGACTTCACCGCCAGCGAGTAGCGGTCCAGCCAGTACGCGACGGCCTTCAGGGTGACGAACAGGCCCAGCAGCACCGACAGGTGCCCGGTCGCCGCCGCCGTCGCCCGGCCGCCCGGGGAGGTGAGCCGCAGGCCCCCGTACAGGTAGTGCACCAGCGCCGCCGCCAGCAGCGACAGCACGACCGCCGCGAAGCCGAAGCTCAGCAGGAAGCGGTACCAGGGCAGGTCGAAGGCGTAGAAGGAGATGTCCACGTGGAACTGCGGGTCCTTGGTGCCGAACGACGTGGAGTTCGTCCACAGCAGCCATGTGCGCCACTGGCTGGAGGCGGAGGCTCCGGCGATCAGCCCCACGAGCGCGCAGACGGTGAGCAGCACCCACTTCTTGTAGGGGGCGATGCCCATCCGGTAGCGGTCGAGGCTCTGCTGCTCCATCGACATCGCGCTGAGCGGCGGCCGGAGCCGGTGCGCGAGGTACACGTTGACGCCGACGGCCGCGGCCATCAGCAGGCCGAAGACGAAGAACAGGCCGATCTTGGTCCACAGGGTGGTGGTGAAGACCGAGGAATAGTGGACGGAGCGGTACCAGAGCCAGTCGGTCCAGAAACCCGAGAACATGACGAAGGCCATGGCCAGCACGGCCAGGACGCCCAGGGTCATGAGCAGTGTCCGGGCTCGCCGCGACGGGCGGCCCACTCTGATCCGCGGCCCGTGCGGACCCCCGCCGCGGTCCGGCATCTGGAATACCAAGGTGCGCACCTCGAAGTGTCGGTCTCCGTCGGACGCCCTACCGGCGCCCACTGATGCAACTTACTCAGCGTTTACTCAGTTCCCCAAGGCTCCCGATTGGGGATGCGGGTCACAGAACAGGCAGGATGTTGAGCATGTCCAACAACACGTCCGAAGGTGCGCCGCTCACCGCGAACCCGCTCACCCGTGCCGTCCTGGAAATCGACGACTACGCGTCCGGCCTCGGCTGGGACCAGCCCGCCCGGCTCTTCGCCCTCGTCGACACCGCGGCGCTGCGCGTACAGGAGCCCAAGCTGGCCGAGGAACTCGGCCTCGGAGACGGGGCAGCCGCGGGGCTGACCCCGATCGAGCAGGACGAGCTGCCGCCGGGCGCCGCGCTGGACGAGTTCCTGGCCACCATCGCCTGGCCCGGTGTCGTCAGCGGCTGCGCGCTCACCGTGGAGCGGCTGATGCTGCCGCCGTCCGCTGAGGAGTCCATCCCGCAGGGGCTGGACGACGCCGCGCTGGCCCGCTGGGTCGCCGGGCACCCCGACCGCCAGGAGGTCCGCATGACGGTGGGCGTGCTGCGGGACGGGTCCCGGGAGTCGGCGGTGCGGCTGCGCGAGAAGGACTCCCCCACCGAGGTGCTGACCGGTTCCGCGCTGGTGCCGGGGCTGGCCGACGCCTTGGCGGCGACCTTCGAGGAGTGACGCCGACGGCCCCGGGGAGTTCCCCGGGGCCGTCGGTCCGTACGGATGCGGGATGCGTCCGCCGCTCAGCCCTTCGTGCAGGAGGGCAGGGCCGACGTCTTGCCGTCGCGGATGTCCTTGAGCGCGTCCAGGGCGTCGTCGATGGTCTTCACCTTGACCAGGGTGAGGCCGCTCGGGGTGTCGGTCGCCGCCTCCGCGCAGTTGTCGGCGGGGGTCAGGAAGTACTCGGCGCCCTTCTGCCGCGCGCCGATGGTCTTCATGTCTATGCCGCCGATGGGACCGACCTTGCCCTCGTCGTCGATCGTGCCGGTGCCCGCGACGAACTTGCCGCCGGTGAGGTCCTCCGGGGTGAGCTTGTCGACGATGCCCAGCGCGAACATCAGGCCGGCGCTCGGGCCGCCAACGTCCGCCAGCTTGATGTCGATCTTGAACGGGAAGGTGTGCTCGACGCCGGCCTGGATGCCCACGACCGCCCGGGCCTCGCCGTCGTCGTCCGACTTCGCCGTGGTGATGGTCACGTCCTGGGTGGCGTCGCCCTTGGCGCCCTTGGGCACGACGGTGAAGACCACCTTCTGCCCCGGCTGGTGCTTGGTGACGAGCGATGCGACGTCGCCCGCCGCCTTGACCGGCTCGCCGTCCACGGCCTTGATCACGTCTCCGGCGTGCAGCTCGCCCTCGGCCGGGGCGCCCTTGACCACGGCGGAGACGATCACCCGGGAACCGACGGGTATGCCGAGCTCGTCGAGCGCCGCGACCTTCGCGCTGTCCTGGGACTGCGTGAACTCCTCGGCGTTCTCCTGGTCGGCCTCCTCGGCCGTCTGCCCCTTGGGGTAGAGCGTGTCGTGCTCGACGACCTTCTGGTCGTGCGCCAGCCAGCCGACGACCGCCTCGACCAGGTTCATCGAGTAGTCCGCGCTCGTCACCCGCACCGTGGTCATGTTGAGGTGACCGCTGGTCGGGTACGTCTTGTGCCCCGAGATCTGCAGCACCGGAGCCCCGCCGTGCGACCCGAGCGTGTTCACCGTCGGCCCCGGCGACATCTCCGCGTACGGCACGGGCCACAGGAGCGCGACGCACAGCAGCGCTATCAGGGTCAGGGTCGATGCGAGCAGCGTCGCGGTGCGGCGTGGCATGGAACGACAGTACGGTACGGAACCCGCAGCCGCCCCGTGGGGCCTCAGGCCGGGCCGCCCGATCCGGTGCGCTGCATGGCCTCGCGGAAACGCTCGTAGTCGGCGAGCGAGGCGCCGTCCCCGGTGGACCGCGTACGCGCCGCCCAGCTTCCCCAGACGGCCGCGGCGATCGCGGCGACCAGCGGGATGAGCAACCATGCGAGCGCTGCCACTTCGGCCTCCTGGACGCGCATGCCGATCAAGAACTATGAGCAGACTAATCTTCTGCTGCTACAACGTTCAGAGTGGGTGGCAGGTTACGCAACCGCAGGTGGGCCACTCAGTGGCGAGGCGGGCGGCGACCGCCCTCCCCCGGGGGTCAGTGGGCGCAGGCGCCGACCCACTCCTCGGTCCCGTCGGCGAAGGCCTGGTGCTTCCAGATCGGGACCTCGCGCTTGAGGTCGTCGATGAGCCGCCGGCAGGCGGCGAAGGCCTCGGCCCGGTGCGGGCAGGAGACGGCGACGACGACCGCGAGGTCGCCGACGCGCAGGTCGCCCACCCGGTGGACGGCGGCCAGTGCCTTGACCGGGAAGTCCGCGACGACCTTCTCCGCGACCCGGCGCAGTTCGGCCTCCGCGCCCGGGTGCGCCGAGTAGCCGAGCCCGGTCACCTCCGCGCCCGACGGGCCGTCGTGGTCACGGACCGTGCCGACGAACAGCGCGGTGCCCCCGGCGGAATCGTGCCCCACGGCGCGGAAGACCTCGTCCACGGACAGCTCCGTGTCCCGGACCGCGATGAGCCGGACGGGTTCGTCGTGCGTCTGTGCCATGCGGCTCATGCTGCCCCATCACCCGCCATGCGGAAACCCCCTTCCGGAGCGAGTTCGCGCGGCTACGCTCAGACACCGCGGCGCTTGCGCGCCCGCCGCACCATCGCCGCCGTGCCGACCAGGGCGACCGTCGCACCGGCCGCGCCGAGCGTGGCCGCGTCCTTGCGGCCCAGGCGCCGCCCGACGACGGAGTTGCGGCCGGAGACCTCCTCCAGCAGGACGGCCAGCACCTCCTCGTTGGTCCACTTCGGCCGCCAGCCCGACTCGTGCAGCCGGCTGCCGCTGACCACCCACGGGTGCATCGTGTACGCCAGGTCGCCCGCCGGGGAGGGGGTGAGCCCCAGCCTGTGCAGCCGGGAGGCCGCGCCGAGCGCCACCGCGGGCGGCAGTTCCATGCGGCGGATGCCCGAGAGCTCCTCGACCTCCTCCTGCTCCAGCCAGCCGTCGCAGCCCACGGTCATCTCGCCGTCCACCTTCTCCAGCGCCGCGTGCTCCAGCGCCGTCACCAGGTCCTCCACGTGGCAGAACTGCCAGCAGGGGCGGCTGCCGCCCACCACCAGCAGCCGCGGCGACTCGAAGTAGCGGGTCAGCGCGGTGTCGGTGCCGCCGACCAGCACGGCCGGGCGCAGGACGGTCACGTTGAGGCCGGGGTGCGCCCGGGGGGCGCGCTTGCCCAGCCGCTCGATCTCCAGCAGGTCGCCCACGAAGGACGCCTCCGCGGTCGCGCGCAGCGGGGCGTCCTCGGCGAGCGGGATGTCGTTGTCCGGGTGGGCGCCGTAGACCATGGCCGAGGTGCACAGCACCACGCGCGGCACGCCGGCGGCGGCCGCCGCGGTGAGCACCGTCTGGGTACCGCGCACGTTGAAGGCGCTGCGCGCCTTGGGGTCGGACTCCAGGTCCAGGTCGAGCGCGAGGTGGACGACGACGTCCACGCCGCGCAGCCGCTCGGCGATCGCCGGGTCCCGTACGTCGAGCACCGCCCACTGGGCACCGGGGACGTCGCCGCGGCGCTCGTCGATCGCCACGACCTTCTTGACCTGGTCGGATTCGGCCAGCCGCAGGGCCAGCAGCAGGCCGACACCGGAGGCGGCGCCGGTGACGGCGACCACAGGTCCGGCGGGGGCCCTGCCGCCGCTCCGCTCTGGGCGAACGGTCGGTTCTGGGGAACTCACCAGGTGTCTCCCACGGTTGTCTCTGGTACCGGGTGCGCGGTCCGCAACCGCGGTCCGTACGCAGCCATCCTGCCTGACGGGTGTCTAGGCTGGAGGTACAGCCCACAACACACAGAGCCGAGGAAACCGTGAGCGACATCCCATTCGGATTCGGAGTCCCTCCCGAGGAGCCCGAGGAAGGGGACGACGGCAAGAAGTCCGGCGGTTCCGGCGGCGGCTCCCGGGGACCGGCCAATCCCTTCGGCTACGGCGGCGGGAATCCCTTCGGCGGCGGCGCCGGCGGGGACAACCCGTTCGCCGCCATGTTCGGTTCGCTGAACCCCAACGACCTGGGCGCGGCCTTCCAGCAGCTGGGCCAGATGCTCTCGTACGAGGGCGGCCCGGTGAACTGGGACATGGCCAAGGACATCGCCCGGCAGACGGTGGCCCAGGGCACCCCGGACGGCTCGAAGGACGTCAGCGTGGGTCCCGCGGACCGGGCGAAGGTCCAGGAGTCGCTGCGGCTGGCTGACCTGTGGCTCGACGGGGTGACGTCGATGCCCTCCGGCGCCGGCTCGGCCGTGGCGTGGAGCCGGGCCGAATGGGTCGAGGCGACCCTGCCCGTGTGGAAGGAGCTGGTCGACCCGGTCGCCGAGCGCGTCGGGACGGCGATGGGCGATGTGCTGCCCGAGGAGATGCAGGCCATGGCGGGCCCGCTGCTCGGCATGATGCGCTCCATGGGCGGCGCCATGTTCGGCACGCAGATCGGGCAGGCGCTGGGCACGCTCGCCGGTGAGGTCGTGGGCTCGACCGACATCGGCCTGCCGCTCGGCCCGGCCGGCAAGGCCGCGCTGCTCCCCGCCAACATGGAGGCCTTCGGCGAGGGCCTGAGCGTGCCGCAGGACGAGGTCCGGCTCTACCTGGCGCTGCGCGAGGCGGCGCACCAGCGGCTGTTCGCCCACGTGCCGTGGCTGCGGGCACACCTGTTCGGCGCCGTCGAGGGGTACGCCCGCGGTATCAAGGTGGACACCGCGAAGCTGGAGGACGCGGTCGGCCAGCTCGACCCGTCGAACCCCGAGGCGCTCCAGGACGCCCTGCAGCAGGGCATGTTCCAGCCCGAGGACACCCCCGCGCAGAAGGCGGCGCTGGCCCGTCTGGAGACGGCCCTGGCCCTCGTCGAGGGCTGGGTGGACGCGGTCGTGCACGCGGCCGCCGCCCCGCACCTGCCGTCGGCCGGGGCACTGCGCGAGACGCTGCGCCGGCGCCGGGCGAGCGGTGGCCCCGCGGAGCAGACCTTCGCCACGCTGATCGGCCTGGAGCTGCGGCCCCGCCGGCTGCGGGACGCCTCCCGGCTGTGGGCCTCGCTCACCGACGCGCGCGGCGTCGACGGGCGCGACGGGCTGTGGGCCCACCCCGACATGCTGCCGACCGCCGCCGACCTGGACGACCCCGACGGCTTCGTCCACCACGAGCAGCTGGACTTCTCCGAGCTGGACAAGATCCTCGGCGAGGCCGCGGGCGGCCATGGGAAGGACGTCCGGCGGGACGAGGACGAGCACGACGGTACCGACGAGGGCAAGGGCGACGACGAGAAGTGAGCCTGCACGACGACGCCGTACGCGTCCTGAAGGACTGGTCCGCGCCCGACACGGGGCAGGAGCGGCTCCGGGAGACCTACCTGGCCCACCTGGAGGCGCACCCGGACGGCATGTGGAAGGCCTGCGCCGAGGGACACGTCACGGGCAGCGCCCTGGTGGTGGACCCGGAGCGCGGGCGGGTGCTGCTGACCCTGCACAAGAAGCTCGGCATGTGGCTCCAGATGGGCGGGCACTGCGAGCCGCAGGACACCTCGCTGGCCGCAGCCGCGCTGCGTGAGGGCGTCGAGGAGTCGGGCATCCCCGGACTCACCCTGCTGCGTCCCGGGCCGGTCAACCTCGACCGGCACCTGACGCCGTGCGCCTGGCACCTCGACGTGCAGTACGCCGCCGTCGCGCCGCCCGGCGCGGTGGAGGAGATCAGCGAGGAGTCGCTGGACCTGAAGTGGTTCTCCTACGACGAGGTCGCCGACGTCGCGGACGGTTCCGTCCGGACGCTGCTGGCCCGCACCCGCGCGCTGCTCTGAGGCGGCGCGCGGGGCGGGACCGGCGGCGGGAGCTCAGCGGTTGCTGAAGATGTTGCCCTGGTTCATCCCGTGCGCGCCCTGCTGGCCGAAGCCGTACTGGGCGGCGGCGCCACCGCCGAGCTGGGCGTTCTGCGGCGGCATCAGCTCGCTGGGCTGCACCAGGACGTGGCCCTGGCCGAGGAAGTTGAGCTCCCAGCCCTCGCCGGTGTTGCCGCGCCGCCGCCAGACGCCCGAGGAACTGGTCTGCGCCTGCATCTGCACCCGGAGCGAGGACGACCAGGCGACGACCGCGTCGGAGTCGGCCGAGACGTACTTGTCCGGGGTGACCGGCATCAGCAGCGGCTTGCCCGAGGTCATCAGCGCGACCTTGCCGCGCCCCGTGATGTTGAGGTTGTAGGCGCCGCTGCCGGAGATGCCGAACTGGCTGTCGACGGAGATGACCTCCCAGTGCAGCCCGGAGTCGAGCGCCAGCACATAGGCGCCGTCCACGGTCAGGCCCTCCTGGTCCACGTCGACGACGTGGATGTGCTGGGCCAGGTTGGCGAGGTAGACCGTGCCCTGCCCGGAGCAGCGCATCAGCTCCAGGCCCTCCCCGGTGCGGTGGCGGGCGGTGCGCTGGGCGTGGCTCTGGTACTCGCCGTCGAACTCGATCAGGCCCTGGTACGCGACCATGGCGCCCTTGCGGGCCAGGCAGTCGGTGCGGCCGTCGAGCTTGACCCGCAGCAGGTACGGGTTCTGGAGTGCGTACTGGTCCTCGGTCTGGACCTCGGTGTAGCCGAAAAGCGGGCTCTGCATGGTGTCTCGCTCCCCCTCAGCCCCGGACTCGGAGGCGGTCGGTGCTGTCCTCACTGGGCTGTACGACGACGAAGCCCTGACCGGAGAAGCCGATCTGGAAGGCCTCGCCGCTGCCGCGCCCGATGAGGGCCGACGCCTTGAAGCTGCGCTTCGCCTTCGTCTTCAGCCCGCTCGACCAGGCCACGAGGGCGTCCGGGTCGACGTAGGTCTCGTCCTCGCCGCGGCCGCAGTCGACCACGACCGGGGTGCCGCGCGAGGTGATGGCCACCCAGCCGGTGCCCGAGATCCCGACGTTGAACAGACCCTGGCCGGCGAACTTGGCCAGGCCCTTCACCCGCTCCACGCCCCACTGGAGGTGGGCGTCGAAGGCGAGCAGATTGCTTCCGTTGACCGACAGCGCCTCGTTGTTGAGGTAGACGCAGACGACGTCGGCGCCGTAGTCGGCGAGGTAGAGCAGTCCGTCGCCGGAGCACTTCATGATCGGTGCGCCCTCGCCGGTGAGCCACTGCGAGGCCATCTGGCGGACGGCGGGCGGGTTGGGCTCGTACTGGACGAAGCCCTCGTAGGCGACCATCGAACCGGTGCGCGCGAGGAGGTCCTGGCCGCTCTGCATCGCCACCTTCAGCATGCTGCTGCCGTGGTTCTCCATGCGGGCGGTGACCGGTGCCGGGGCGTACCCGGAGATCAGTGACTGGTCCATGACGGGCTCCCCTCAGACCTCGTACGGCTGGACGATGATGAAGTTGCCGGGGGCGCCCCGGAACTGCAGGTTCACGGTCTCCCCGCTGTGTCCCGGGTAGGCGTTCCTGCGCAGCCGCACCTGGCTGGAGAGCACCACCTGCGAGGCCGCCGACCAGGCGACGATCGCGTTGCTGTCGGCGTAGGTGGTCGGGGTGACCGGCAGCACCACCGGGGTGCCGTGGGTCTTGACCACGACGGTGCCCGTGCCCTGGAACTGCATCGTGAACAGGGCGCCGCCGGGGATGCCGTGACCCTCGATGCGGCGCACCTCGTGCTGGAGGGACTCGTCGAAGGCGAGCACGTTCTCGGCGGAGACGCAGATGGCGTCGCCCTGGAGCTCGATGGGGTGCAGGTAGGACGCGTCCTCGGCGAAGAAGACCTGGCCGCGGCCGGTGCAGCGCATCAGCTGCATCTCCTGGCCGGTCATGTTGCCGACGATGCGGCCGGTGAACCCGGCGCCCTTGTAGCCGAATTCGACCTTGCCCTGGTAGAGCACCATGCTGCCCTGACGGGCGAGCACGGGCTGGCCGCCGGCCTGCGAAAGGTCGGCGCGCATCAGCTTCGCGTTCTGCTGGGTCCAGCGCTGGCCGGTGGGCAGCTCGCGGTACTTCTGCATCGCGGCCGCCAGCCCGGCGCCCGGGGTCTGGGGGACCTGGCCGGCGTGCGGGGCCTGCGGCGGCTGGCCGAACGCGGGCTGACCGAACGCGGGCTGACCGAACGCGGGCTGACCGAACGCGGGCTGACCGGGCATGCCCTGACCCGGCATCGGCTGACCGGGGACGGGCTGGCCGTAAGGCGGCTGACCCGGCATCTGGCCGGGGACCTGGCCCGGAGGCGCCTGCGGCGGCGGGACCTGGCCGAACGGCGGCTGGCCCGGGGGCGCCTGCGGCGGGGCCTGTGTCGGCGTGGTCATCGGCGCCACCATGGTGGGGGCGGCGTGCACGGGGGCCGGAGCCGGTGCGGGCGGAGCGCCGAAGGCCGGTGCGGGCTGCGGCGGGGCGGGCGGCGCGGCGGCCGCCGGGGGCGCGAACCCGGGCGCGGCACCCGCCGGAGGCCCGAATCCCGGTGCCGCGGCGGGCTGCTGCGGCGCCGCCTGCTGCTCCTCGGCGACCTCGCCGCCGAAGTTCTTCAGCAGGGCGTCGAGCCCGCCGTCGAAGCCCTGGCCGACGGCGGCGAAGCGCCAGACGTCCTTGAGGTAGAAGTCGGCGAGCATGACCGCGCGCTCGGTGCTGAACTCGGCGCCCGTGAAGGTGTAGCGGGCGACCTCCTCGCCCCCGGCGACGATCCTGACGTAGCCCGGGCCGATCTGCGACATCTGCCCGGCGCCGTCGATCGTCGCGGTGAAGCTCAGCTTCTGGATCTGCGCGGGGATCCGGTCCAGCGTCACGCGGAAGGACTCGGTGTCCCCGGCCTGCGCCCCCAGCTGCTGGATCGCCTCCTCGGGCGACTTGGGCTGGTTGAAGAAGATGAAGTAGCGGTCGTCGGACAGCTGTTCCCCGGCGTCGAGCCCGAAGCAGCTGATGTCGAAGCCGAGACCGGGGCCGCTGATCTGCACGCCGATGTACAGATCCGTCCCTGCGGTCAGGTCACTGATCTTGGCCTTGTGGCCGCGCTGGAATTCCCTGGCCATTGCTAAGGACCGTCCCCCCATCCGTACGTACGTACTTGTTGCGTTGCGCCAGGCTAACCGCTGGCCGTGACAGGGGCTATTCCCCCGTTATTCCTCGCGTGCCGTGGGCGGGTGGGGCAGCCGGGCCGCGGCGGCGACGCCCTCGAGGTACCCGCGCGCACGTTCGGTGCGCGGGTAGGGCTCCAGCAGCTTCCAGAAGTCCGGCCCGTGGCCGGGCACCAGGAGGTGGGCGAGCTCGTGGAGGAGCACGTAGTCGACGACGTACTCGGGCATGCCCTGGAGGCGGTGGGACAGGCGGATGCTGCCCTCGGCCGGTGTGCACGAGCCCCAGCGGGAGTTCTGGTTGGTGACCCAGCGCACGGTCCGCGGCATGGCGCGGCCGCCGAGGTACTGCGCGGACAGCTGCGCGGCGCGGGCGGCCAGTCCGTCGTCGCCGAGCCTGCGGCGGCTCTCCTGGGCGGCGAGCTTGTCCAGCATGACCGTCACCCAGCGCTTCTCCTCGGCGACGGACATCCGGGCGGGGATGAGGACCACGGTGAGGTCGCCCTCGCGGTACGCCGACACCGTCCGGCGTCGACGGGCGCTTCGGCGCACTTCGACCGCGCTGGTCCGGGGGGCGCGCGGGGGCTGGCCGGAAAGGCTCTGGGCGGGGTCGGCGGACACGCCCCGACGTTACCCGCACCGGGTCCGGGAAGTCCCGCCCGCGGGGGTGCTCGGTGAGAAAGGAGAGCAGAGAGATACCGGGCTGTAGTCATATCGAATGATCATTTGCATCGCCTGTGGATAACTTTCCCGGCCCGTGCGGGGATATCGGGCATGCTGGCCTGACACGGAATCGGAACGATCTCTCGATCGGGAACTCTGCCCACGGGGGTGGCGATGCGTCCCATGCTCAAGCCGGCGATGCGCCGCAGTTGGCGCAGCCGGGAAAGCCTGCAATTCGGCGTCGACCCGGCGCACGCGGTGGTCCTGGACCCCGTGGACGGTGCTGCCGCCGCCTTCCTCGACCTGCTCGACGGCACGCGCGGACTCGGTCCGCTCGCCCGCGAAGCGGAATCGCTGGGGCTGCGGCCCCCGCAGGCGCGGCGGCTGCTCGGATTGCTGGCCGAGGGCGGTGTGCTCGACGACGCGACGGCGCACGCCGAGCTGTCCGAGACGATACGGCACCACTCGGCCGCGCTGGACCGGCTCCGCCCCGACCTGGCGGCGCTGTCCGTGGTGCACTCCGACCCCGGTGGTGCGGCGGACCGGATGGGCCGGCGGCGGGCGGCCCGCGTACGGGTGGCCGGGGCGGGCCGGGTCGGCGCGACCGTCGCGGCGGTCCTCTCCGCGGCGGGGGTCGGCCGGGTCGACGTGCGCGACGGCGGCCGGGTCGAGCCCTGGGACACCGCTCCGGGCGGCATCCCCGCCGAGCACATCGGTGAGCGCCGGGACGCGGCGGCGCGGGGTCTGGTGCGCAGGGCGGCGCCCGATCCGCGGGCGGCGGCGGTGGGCCGCCGGGGGCCGTCCGCCGCGCCCGAGCCCGGACTGTCGCTGGTGGTGGTCGCGCCGCGCGACGGTCTGGCCGCCTACGCCCCTGACGCCCAGGAGGCCGAACCGCTGATGGCCGCCGGGATCCCCCATCTGTACGCGGGGGTGCTGGAAGGCCGGGGCGTGGTGGGTCCCCTGGTGGTGCCGGGGAGCACGGGGTGTGCGGAATGTCTGGGACTGCGGATGGCGGACGCCGACGCGGCCTGGCCCAGGGTGCTGGCGCAGCTGAGGTCCGGGCGGAGCGGGGTCCCCGCCTGCGACGTCGCGCTGGCCACCACGGTCGCGGGGCTCGCCGCCGCGCACGCCCTGGCCTTCGTCGACGGCGGCCGGCCGCCGAGCTGCGGGGGGCGCGTCGAGATGGGCCTGGCCCGGCTCACGACGGAGGTGCGGCCGGTGCCGGGTGACCGCAGATGCGGCTGCGGTGCGCACGCCGCGGGTGCCGGCGCGGCGGACGACGCCGGAGGTTTGTGACACGGCCGGTGCCATGGTCCGGGAGGGGAGGGGGACAATGACGACGTGACCGATCGGAAAGAGGGGGCGCATGTCTGATCTTCCGCGCAAAGCCGTGACCCGTACCGCCAAGTTGGCGGCGCTCCCACTGGGATTCGCCGGGCGGGCGACACTGGGACTGGGCAAGCGGCTCGGCGGGCGCCCCGCGGAAGAGGTCGCCACCGAGCTGCAGGAGCGGACGGCCGAACAGCTCTTCAAGGTCCTCGGCGAGCTGAAGGGCGGTGCCATGAAGTTCGGGCAGGCCCTGTCGGTCTTCGAGGCCGCCCTGCCCGAGGAGGTCGCGGGCCCCTACCGCGCCGCCCTCACCAAGCTGCAGGACGCGGCGCCGCCGATGCCCGCCCGCACCGTGCACGCCGTACTGGCCGAGCGCCTCGGCGAGGACTGGCGCACCTTCTTCATCGAGTTCGAGGACCAGCCGGCGGCGGCCGCCTCGATCGGGCAGGTGCACCGGGCCGTGTGGCACGACGGCCGCAAGGTCGCGGTGAAGGTCCAGTACCCCGGCGCGGGGGACGCCCTGCTGTCGGACCTCAACCAACTCGGCAGGGTGGCGAGGCTGTTCGGGCCGCTGATCCCCGGCATGGACATCAAGCCGCTGATCTCGGAGCTGCGCGACCGGGTCTCGGAGGAGCTGGACTACGAGCTGGAGGCACAGGCCCAGCACGCCCACGCGGTGGAGTTCGCCGACGACCCGGACGTGGAGGTGCCGGACGTGGTGCACCGCACGGACCAGGTGCTGGTCACGGAGTGGATGGACGGGGTGCCGCTGGCGGAGGTGATCTCGCGGGGCACGGCGGAGATGCGCGACCGCGCCGGTCAGCTGCTGGCGCGCTTCCTGTTCGCCGGCCCGGCCCGCACCGGGCTGCTCCACGCCGACCCGCACCCGGGCAACTTCCGGCTGCTCGTCGACGACGGCCCTGCGGAGGGCTGGCGGCTGGGCGTGCTCGACTTCGGCACCGTCGACCGCCTGCCGGAGGGCCTGCCGGTGCCGATAGGGACGGCGCTGCGCCTGGCGCTGGCCGACGACGCGGAGTCGGTGCACTCGATGCTCCGCCAGGAGGGCTTCGTCAAGCCGACGATCGCACTCGACCCGGACGCCGTGCTGGACTACCTGCGGCCGATCATCGAGCCCGCGGCGGTGGACGAGTTCACCTTCGCGCGTGGCTGGATGCGCGCGCAGGCGGCGCGGGTCGCCGACCCGCGCTCACCCGCGCACCAGTTGGGTAAGCAGCTCAACCTGCCGCCCTCGTACCTGCTCATCCACCGGGTGACGCTCAGCACCATCGGGGTGCTGTGCCAGCTGGCGGCCACGGTCAGGCTGCGGGACGAGCTGCTCGAGTGGCTGCCGGGCTTCTCCGGGGAGGACCTGGCCCCGCTGCCCGAGGCCGAGGACGCCTCGGCCTAGCCACAGGGGGGCCGGGACGGCCCTACCACCAGGAGGAGTCCAGCCGGCCCTCGATACTGCGGATGTTGGTGCGGGCACAGTCGTCGCAGAAGTACACGCGGCTGCCGTTCTCGACGGAGCAGGTCCAGGTGAGGGGGAGTCCCTCGGCGACGGCCCCGCAGCGGGCGCACGTCGTCGTGGTGGGAGCAGTCCCGACCCGTTCGAATTGAGTCTTCTGGTCCACTTCGTGACGATACCGCGGGGCCGGTCGAAATCGACCGGCCCCGCGGTTGTGTGTCGTTGCCGATGTGTGAGCGCTACTGCATCACGGCCATCGCCAGCGCCCGGCGGGCGCGCAGCGAGGCGCGTTCGGCGCGGCGCTGCAGGCGCCGGGCGTTGAGCACGCGGAGGGCCATCCGTTCGTGCTCGGCCTCGTAGAGGCGCTCTTGCATATGGGCACGCGCCATGGCTTCTGGCATGAGTTGCATTTCGAGGTTCCTGTTCTGACGCTCAGCGGGAGCGTCGGAGGGCGGGGCGGGGCGTTCGGTGGCGGACGGGTTCATCGGGGCCTGCTTCTTGGGGTCGTGCGTGAGGGGACGGTCGATCGTTCCGACGGCAGGGCGCTTCATGCCACAACCGCGTTCTTGCGCGGACGGCCACGGGGACGCTTGCGCGGCACCACGACGCCCTGCACGAAGAGCTCTCCACCCCAGACACCCCAGGGCTCACGGCGGTCCTTCGCGCCGGCGAGGCAGGCCTCGAGGACCGGGCAGGTCTGGCAGAGCGACTTGGCGTACTCGACATCGGCCGGGGACTCGGCGAAGAAGACCTCCGGGTCGTAGGTCCGGCACGGGACGGGGACGCCGAGGCGGTCGATCTCGTCGTCGAGCTCGGTGAGGGGCAGCAAGGGGACCTCCGGGTCAGGCGGGCGTACGGGGGCGGGTACGGACGGTGCGTGCGGGGTGAGATGCACGATCGCTTCGTTCCTCATCTGTTTGTCGGGGGGTGGGGAAAACAGAAGGGCCGCGGATCCCGGTCTGGGATTCCGCGGCCCTGGAGGTGCCGGCCTGATCGTCGATCAGGCTGGATCACTCCAGGGTTCGAGCCCGCGGGAGGCCCACTTCGGGTGCTGCTGCTTCTGGGTTCCGGCACCATTGGTCGCCGCAAAGGCATAGGCCTGGGCCTCAGCCATTACTGCCACCGCCGGCGCCTGCGTCGGTCGCTCGCCGCCGCGCTCCCGAATGGAGAGAACGGTGGTGGGCAGACCGCCGGACAGGCGGCTGGACAGACCGGTGCCACGGAGCGAGGCACCAAGGGAGCAGGCGGCGGCGACCGGACGATCGGTCATTTTCGTCATGAACCTGGTCACTGGTCTCGCCTCCTCTCGGCGTCTCGTTGGGCTGGTCTGACAGGTGGTGCTGGGTCAGTACATCACGGATCGCACCGCTCCGGGAAGGTCCTTCACAGAGCCGCGCCGTTCGCGCTCACGCAGGCTATGGGGATTTCCTCGGGGCGCGCAAACTATTTTCCGGGCTCTTCCGCAACAGCTTCGTCACCGGCCTCGCCGACGGGCTCCCGCCCCGTGCACAGGGCGAGGACGTCGGCGCCGAACTTGTCCAGTTTGCGGGCCCCGACCCCGGAGATGACGGACAATTCACCCTCCGTGGTGGGCCGCACCTCGGCGATCGCCAGCAGCGTCTTGTCGGTGAAGACGCAGTAGGCCGGTTGGCCCAGTGCCTTGGCCTGCTCCACCCGCCACTCGCGCAGCCGCTCGTACAGCGCCTCGTCCATGTCGGAGGGGCAGTCCTCACAGCGCATCAGCTTGATCTCACCCGCGTCGGACAGGGTGCGGCCGCACACGCGGCACTGCACCGGCCCGCGCCGCTTCCTGCCGCCCGGGCCGCGCTCCACGCCGCCCGTGGCGGCCGAACGGCCGCCCGCCCTGCCCCGGGCCGCCGAACCCGGCCGCAGCCCGTCCAGGAAGCGCGAGGGCCGCCTGCCGCCGCGACCGCCCGGCGAGCGGGACAGGGCCCACGACAGGACGAGGTGGAACCGGGCGCGGGTGACGCCGACGTAGAGCAGCCGGCGCTCCTCCTCGACCTGCTCGTCGGTCTTGGCGTAGGTGATCGGCATCGTGCCCTCGGTCAGGCCGACCAGGAACACCGCGTCCCACTCCAGGCCCTTGGCGGCGTGCAGCGAGGCCAGGGTGACGCCCTCGACGGTCGGGGCGTGCTGGGCGCCCGCGCGTTCGTCGAGCTCGGCGACGAAGTCCGCGAGCGTGGCCTCCGGCCGGGCCCGCGCGAAGTCCTCGGCGAGTCGCACCAGGGCCGCCAGCGACTCCCAGCGGTCGCGGACCGCGCCCGACCCGGCCGGGGGCTCGGAGGACCAGCCGCGGCTGCTGAGCACCGCCCGCACGTGCGCGGGCAGGTCCGCGTCGTCCAGACCCGGGTCGGAACCGCCGCCCGCCCGCGCGGCCCCGCGCAGCAGCATCCCGGCCTCGCGGACCTCGGGACGCTCGAAGAAGCGCTCGGCCCCGCGCAGCTGGTACGGCACGCCGGCGTCGGCCAGCGCCTGCTCGTAGACCTCGGACTGGGCGTTCACCCGGTAGAGCACGGCGATCTCGCTGGGCCGAACGCCCCCGTCGATCAGCTCGCGGATCCGCCGGGCGGTGCCCTCGGCCTCGGCGGGCTCGTCGGCGTACTCGGTGTAGACCGGCTCGGGGCCGGCCTCGCGCTGCGAGACCAGCTCCAGACGGTGCTGGGCGGCCTGGCCCCGGGCCTGGGACAGCAGCCCGTTGGCCAGGTGCACCACCTGGGGGGTGGAGCGGTAGTCGCGGACCAGCTTGACCACCGTGGCCTCCGGGTGCCGGCTGCGGAACCCGAGCAGGAACTCCGGGGTGGCACCGGTGAAGGAGTAGATGGTCTGCGAGGCGTCGCCGACGACGCAGAGGTTGTCCCGGCCGCCGAGCCACAGGTCGAGCAGCCGCTGCTGCAGCGGGCTGACGTCCTGGTACTCGTCGACGACGAAGTGCTGGTACTGGGAGCGGACGGCCTCGGCGACGTCCGGCCGGTCCTCCAGGACGCCGACGGTGAGCAGCAGCACGTCCTCGAAGTCGATGACCCCGCGGTCGCGCTTGAGCTGCTCGTACGTCGTGTAGATGCGGGCGATCTCGGCGGCGTCGCGCGGGATGTCCCGGGCCGCCTTGGCGGCGGCCGCCGGATAGTCCTCCGGGACGGTCTGGGTGACCTTGGCCCACTCGATCTCGCCGGTGACGTCGCGCAGCTCGTTGCGGTCCAGCCGGATGCGGGAGCGCGCCCCGGCCTCCGCGACCAGCTGGATCTTGCGCTCGGCCAGCCGCGGCATCTCGCCGCCGATGGCCCGCGGCCAGAAGTACTGCAGCTGGCGCAGCGCCGCGGAGTGGAAGGTGCGCGCCTGCACGCCGCCCGCGCCGAGCTGCCGCAGCCGCCCGCGCATCTCACCGGCCGCACGGGCGGTGAAGGTGACCGCGAGCACACTGGCGGGCTGCATCATCCCGGCCCGCACCCCGTACGCGATCCGGTGGGTGATCGCGCGCGTCTTGCCCGTGCCGGCTCCCGCCAGCACGCACACCGGGCCGTGCAGGGCGGTGGCGACGGCGCGCTGCTCGGGGTCGAGCCCGGCGAGCACGGCGTCCGCCGAGTCCGGGACGGCTGGGAAGTCCGGGAAGAGCGGGGTGTGGGTTGGTGCAGTCACCCCGCCATGCTGCCAGGTCCCGGGAGACGGCCGGGAAAGTTATCCACAGCTGAGGTGGGATGGTCGTACCGCGAACGATTGCAAGGAATGCCGAGACGAGGGGTTAGCGTTCTCGGGATCGACGTCATCCCCCGCCTTGAGGAGCGAACACCGATGTCCGGCACTGTGACGATGTACAGCACCACGTGGTGCGGATACTGCCGCCGCCTGAAGGGTCAGCTGGACCGTGAGGGAATCACCTTCACGGAGGTCAACATCGAGCAGGACCCGGACTCGGCGAAGTTCGTCGAGAGCGTCAACGGGGGCAACCAGCTCGTCCCGACCCTCCTGGTGTCCCCCAAGAGCGGCGCCGAGCCGGTCGCGCTCAGCAACCCGAGCCTGGCCCAGGTCAAGCAGGCCCTCGCCGGCTGAGGCCGGCCCGGCCCGGCCGCGCGGCAGGCACGGCCGGGCCGCACGGGCCCGCGCTCAGCGGCGGGCCGGCAGCGGCATCCCGTACCAGCGCTCGATCAGCCGCGCCGCGATGGAGATCCCGTACGGCGGCAGCACCTCGCCGGTCTCCATCGCCTTGCGGTACTCCTCGCGCGAGAACCAGCGCGCCTCGTGCAGTTCCTCGCCGTCCACGGTGATCTCCGCGGACGTGGCGCGCGCCATGAAGCCCAGCATCAGGCTGGAGGGGAACGGCCAGGGCTGGCTGGAGACGTAACCCACCTCGCCGACGGTCACGCCGGCCTCCTCGGCGACCTCGCGCACCACGGCCTGCTCGATGGACTCCCCCGGCTCGACGAAGCCGGCCAGCGTCGAGAAGCGCCCCTCCGGCCAGTGCGCCTGGCGGCCCAGCAGCGCCCGGTCCTCCTCGTCGGTGACCAGCATGATCACCGCCGGGTCGGTGCGCGGGTAGTGCTCCGCGCCACAGGCCGGGCAGCGGCGGATGTGACCCGCCGCGGCCACCACGGTGCGCTCGCCGCAGCGCGAGCAGAAACGGTGCATGCGCTGCCAGTTCTCCAGGGCGACCGCGTGCACCATGAGCCCCGCGTCGCGGTCCGACAGCAGGGCCCCGACCTCCCGCAGCCCCGCCGGGCGGGCGGCCTCGTCCAGGCGTCCGGGCAGCGCGTCCTTCTGCAGCGCGAAGTAGCGCACCCCCTCCTCGTCGACGCCGAGGAAGTAGCGGTGCACCTCGCTCTCCGGTGCCTCGAAGCTCGGCATCATGACCAGCTCGGTGCGGCCGTCCGGGGTGTCCTCGACCAGGACCTGCCCCCCGGAGACCACGAACACCTGCGTCTTCGGGTGGCTCCAGGCCGCCGCCAGCCACGCCTCGTCGAGCCGGTGCTCGGCGGCGCGGTCCACGCCCGACGGGCGGGCGAGGGGCGGCGGGAAGGCCGTCGCGTCGAAGGTGGTTCCGGTTCCGGACGTATCGGACAAGATTGCTGTCAACTCCCCGTAGCGCGCGGATGGATGCGGATGCTCACAGAGTCGTGAACTCGCTCCAGAGGTACGCGGACGTCTCCACGCCCTTGAGCAGAAGGTCGAGTTCCACCTTCTCGTTCACCGAGTGCCAACCGTCGGACGGCACGGAAATTCCCAGGAACAGGACGGGGACATCGAGCACGTCCTGCAGGTCGGCCGCCGGGCCCGAGCCGCCCTCGCGGGTGAACAGGACCTCCTTGCCGAAGGCCCGGCCCATGGCCCGGGTCACCGCGCCCAGCGCGGGGTGGTCCAGCGGGGTCAGGCAGGGGCGGGTGGCGCCCCAGAAGGTGATCTCGTGCCGGATCCCGGCGGGGACGCGCGCGGCGACCCAGTCGGCGACCAGCCGCTGCACCCGGTCGGTGTCCTGCCCGGCCACCAGCCGGAACGACAGCTTCAGCTGCGCCGAGGACGGCACGATCGTCTTGCCTCCGGGGCCCTGGTAGCCGCCGCCGATGCCGTTCACCTCGGCGGTCGGCCGGGCCCAGACCCGCTCCAGGGTGGAGTAGCCGGCCTCGCCGCTCGTCGCGTGCGACCTCGCGGTGCGCAGCCAGCGCTCCTCGTCGAAGGGCAGCCGGGCGAACAGCTCGCGCTCGCGGTCGGTCAACTCGACGACGCCGTCGTAGAAGCCGGGGATCGTCACGCGGCCGTCCGCGTCGTGCAGCGCCGCGGCCAGCCGGGCGGCCTCGGTCGCCGGGTTGGGGACGGCGCCGCCGAAGGAACCGGAGTGGATGTCCTGGTCGGGGCCGTACAGGTCGACCTGGCAGTCGGCCAGGCCGCGCATGCCGGTGCACACGGTGGGGGTGTCCTCGTCCCACATGCCGGTGTCCGAGACGATCACGGTGTCGCAGGCGAGCCGTCCGGCGTGGGCGCGGACGAGGTCGGTGAAGTGCGGGGAGCCCGACTCCTCCTCGCCCTCGATCAGCAGCTTCAGGTTCACCGCGGGGGCGGTGCGGCCGGTGGCGGCCAGGTGGGCACGGACGCCGAGTGTGTGGAAGAACACCTGTCCCTTGTCGTCGGCGGCGCCCCGTCCGTACATCCGGCCGTCGCTGATCCGCGGCTCGAAGGGCTCGCCGTCCCAGCCGTCCTCGAGGGCGGCGGGCTGCACGTCGTGGTGGCCGTAGACCAGCACCGTCGGCGCGTCCGCCGCGTCGGAGGGCCACTCGGCGAAGACCGCGGGAGCACCCGGGGTCTCCCACACCTCGGCCACCGGGAAGCCGGTCTCCTTCAGCTTCGCCGCCAGCCACTCGGCGCTGCGCCGTACGTCGGCGGCACGCTCCGGATCGGCCGAGACGGAGGGGATGCGCAACCACTCGGCGAGGTCGCCGAGGAAGGCGTCACGATGTGCTCCGAGGTAACTGCGGACGGCGCTGTCCGGGGTGGTGCTCATGTCCTTGAGCCTATCGGGCGGCGCCGGAACCCTCGGCGTCGGCACCGGGCGCGTCCCCCGGCCCGGGCTCCGGGCCGCCCAGCAGGAGGCGTTCCAACGCGGCCCGGCCGGGCAGCGCCTCGGGCCGGATCAGCTCCCCCGTCCTCACGTGCAGGAAAGCGGCCGTGACCTGTGACAACGGCACTCCGTGCCGCTCGGCCCAGGCGAGCCGGTAGACGGCGAGCTGCAGCGGGTCGGCGGTGCCGGCCCGACCGGTCTTCCAGTCGACGATCTCGTAGCCCTCACCCTCCCGGTACACCGCGTCGATCCGGCCGCGGATCACCCTCCCGGCGAGGTCGATCTGGAACGGCGCCTCGACGCGGTAGGGGGTGCGCTCGGCGTACGGGGTCCGCAGGAAGGCCTCCTTGAGTTCGGCGAGGTCGCGCTCGTCGGCGATCTCGTCGTCGCCCTCGATGCCGGGCAGCTCCTCGGGGGCGATCAGCGGCAGTTCCTCGAACCGGGACTCGACCCAGGCGTGGAAGCGGGTGCCGCGCCGGGCCGCGGGCCGTGGTGGGCGGGGCATGGGTACAAA
>NZ_JARAVK010000160.1:0-21097 GCF_033792765.1 Streptomyces sp. PA03-6a
GGCACGGGGGGCTCAGAGGGCCTGGGCGGGCGTGACGACCTCGGTGATGCCGCGGGCGGCCAGGTGCGCCGCGTCCGCGGCCCGGTCGGCGAGCACCAGGGCGGGCCGTACGCCCCGGGCGGTCAGCGCGGCCCACGCCTCGAACACCTCGCCGCCGGGGGCGCATCCGGCCCGGCGGGGCGCCGTCAGGGCGTCGCCCGCGTCGACGACGAGCGCGGTCGTCCGCGGCCGCGGCGCGTACCCGCGGTCGCGCAGCTCCGCCACGGCGCGGGCCACCGCGGTGCCCGCCGGCTTGACCTCGCGGTCGTTGGTGAGGAGCCCGAGGGTGTACTCGAGTTCGGGGAAGTCGGCGAGGGACCGGGCGACGTCGTGCGAGCACCACCAGGTCACCCCCCACACGTCCTCGCAGTCCAGGGCGCCCGCGACGGTGGCGGTGGCGAACGCCGCCGCGTGCTCGGGCGGCACCACCGGCGCGGGGGCGCCGACCTCCTGGAGCCAGACCGGGCGGTGCGGATCGGTGGCCCAGGCCTTCGACAGCTCGATCAGGTACGCGGCGTGGTGCTCGGTGGCCACGCCCGCGTGGCCGTGGCGCTGGGCCGTTCCGTTGAAGACCCAGGAGTGCACCGCGGTCGCGAAGCCGAGGCGGGCGGCCTGCGCGGGGGTGAAGGCGTGGTCGTCCTGGTACCAGGCGGCGTCGTACTCGGCGTGCAGGTGGAGCTTGCCGGGGGCGCCGCGCTCGCACGCGTCGAGCATCAGGCGCAGCCAGGCCTCCGCCTCGGCCGGGCCGATGGGGTCCGGGTCCGGGTGCGGCGGGCCGGAGAACTGGTTGATCTCGTTGCCCACGGTCATGCCGAGGAAGTTGGGCCGGTCCGCGAGCGCCGCGGCGAGCGTGCGCAGGTACTCGGCCTCGGCGGCGACGACGTCCGGGTCGGTGAAGATGTTCCGGCGGTGCCAGGTGGCCGTCCAGGAGGGCAGGAAGTCGAAGCTCGACAGGTGGCCCTGCAGCCCGTCCACGTTGACGTCCAGGCCGTGCTCGGCCGCGGCGTCGACCAGCGCGACCAGTTGCTCCACGGCGCGCGGCCGGATCAGGGTGCGGTTGGGCTGGAACAGCGGCCACAGCGGGAAGACCCGGATGTGGTCCAGGCCGAGGCGGGCGATGGAGTCCAGATCGGCGCGGACGGCGTCGAGGTCGAAGTCGAGCCAGTGGTGGAACCAGCCTTGGCTGGGCGTGTAGTTGACGCCGAAGCGCGGTGTCATGGCGGTTCCCGTGATCGTACGAGCTGGGGTGGGCGCGCGGCGGCGGAACCGGTGGTCGCAGGGCGGTCGGGGGATGTCCGTCCCGTGATCGGCGCGGCTGGGGGAGTCGCCGCCGGCGCCCACGACAAGGTGACACCGCGCCCCGGGAAAGTCAACTCGGCCCTCTCGCTTACGTCTTGGGGCCGTGACGCCGCAGGTCAACGGAGTGCGAAGGGAATTCGGGCGTCAGCGCTAATGCGCTTTAGGGCCGTGTCACTCAAGCGCTTTAGTGCCCAACCCTCCCGGGCTGGGGGATACTGGTCCCCGCGTCGCGCCGCCCGGCGCCCGGCGCGTACGACGTCAGGCGGACGATCCGAGGGGGCCACGATCGCGGCGCACGAGCCACCGGTGGAGCCGCCGCCCGCTGCCCGGACCGGCCGGCGCGTCCCCGCCCGGCGCCCCACGATGAAGGACATCGCCCGGCGGGCGGGCGTCTCCGAGAGCGCCGTGTCCTTCGCGCTCAACGACCGTCCCGGGGTCTCCGAGACCACCCGCAGGCGTGTGCGCCGGGTCGCCGACCAGCTCGGCTGGCGGGCCAGCACGGCCGCGCGGGCCCTGTCGGGGGAGGGCGCCGCCACCGTGGGCCTGGTGCTCGCCCGCCCGGCGAGCTCGCTGGGCATCGAGTCGTTCTTCCTCCAGCTCGTCTCGGGCATCCAGGAGGTGCTGTCGGAACGCCATCTCGGCCTGCTCTTCCGGGTGGTGGCGGACGCCGAGGAGGAGTGCGCGGTCTACCGCAGGTGGTGGGCCGAGCAGCGGGTCGACGGGGTCATCGTCGTGGACCCGCGGATCGGCGATCCCCGGCCGGCCCTCCTGGACGCCCTGGGCCTGCCCGCCGTGGTGGTCGGCGGCCGCGACGTCGACCGTGAACCGCACGAGCCGGTCCCGTACCCGGTGATCTCCACCGTCCGGGTGGACGACGCGGCCGCCATGGGCGCGATCGTCGACCACCTGGCGGGGCTGGGCCACCACCGTGTCGTGCACGTCGCGGGCCTGGCCGGCCTGGCGCACACCACGCGCCGCATCGGCTCGCTGCGGGCCGGGGCCGCGCGCCGGGGGATGTCCGGTGTCCGCTCGGTCACCACCGACTACTCCGAGGGCCAGGGCGCCGAGGCCACCCGCCTCGCGCTGGCCGGACCCGAGCCGCCCACGGCGATCATCTACGACAACGACGTGATGGCGGTCGCGGGCGCCGGTGTGGCGCTCGGCATGGGCCTGTCCGTACCGCGCGACCTGTCGGTGGTCGCCTGGGAGGACTCGGCGCTCTGCCGGGCCACGCATCCGCGCCTGACCGCCCTGGACCGCGACGCGACGGCCTTCGGGCGTCGTGCGGCGCAGGAACTGGTCTGCCTGCTCGGCGGCCGCCCGGCCCGCGACGTGGCCCAGCCGACGCCGGCACTCGTCGTCCGCAACAGCACGGCGCCGCCGCGCGGCTGAGCGGGCACTTGCCCTGGAGCGCACTCCAGCTCCCAGCATGGGGGCATGACAGCTCAGACCAGGATCGGAACCGGATTCGGTGCCCGCACGACCGCGCGGGAGGTGCTGCGCGGGATCGACCTCACCGGGAAGCTCGCCGTCGTCACCGGTGGTCACGCGGGCCTCGGACGGGAGACCACACGTGCCCTCGCCGGCGCGGGCGCCCACGTCGTGGTGGCCGCCCGGCGTCCCGAAGCGGCCAGGAAGGCCCTCGCGGGGATCGGCGGGACGGAGGCCGACGCGCTCGACCTCGCCGACCTCGACAGCGTCCGCGACTTCTCCGAGCGCTTCCTCGCCTCCGGCCGCGGCATCGACCTGCTGATCGGCAACGCCGGGATCATGGCCTGTCCGGAGACGCGGGTGGGCCCGGGCTGGGAGGCGCAGTTCGCCACCAACCACCTCGGGCACCACGCCCTGGTCAACCGGCTGTGGCCGGCGCTCGCCAGGCGCGGTGGGCGCGTGGTCTCGGTGTCCTCGCAGGGCCATCAGCTTTCGGGCATCCGCTGGGACGACGTCATGTTCGAGCGCGGCTACGACAAGTGGGCGGCTTACGGGCAGGCGAAGACGGCGAACGCGCTGTTCGCCGTCGAGCTGGACCGGCGGGGCCGGGAGTGGGGTGTACGGGCGTTCTCGGTGCACCCGGGCGTGATCCTCACGGACCTGGCCCGTCACGTCCCGCTGGAGGAGAGGGTCGCCGCGGGCTGGATCGACGCGGAGGGCAACCCCGCCGATCCGGCGCTCAAGACACCGCAGCAGGGCGCGGCGACCCAGGTCTGGGCCGCCACGTCACCGATGCTCGACGGCAGGGGCGGTCTCTACTGCGAGGACTGCGACGTGGCGGAACGCCTCACCGAGGACGCGGACCGGCTCACCGGCGGGGTTCGCGACCACGCCACCGACCCCGAGCAGGCCGCGCGCCTGTGGCGGCTGTCCGCGGAGCTGACCGGCGTCGACGCGTTCGCCGCGGGCGCCTGAACGCCCGCGCCCCCCACCCCGGGCGCCGCGCGGCCGGTCTCAGGCCGTCGCGCCCGCGGTGGGGCGGGGCCGGGCGCTGGGGCCGGGGCGGCGGTCGACCTCTTCCGGGGCGTCGATCACATGGCCCTCCTCGCAGACCAGCCTGGCCCGGATGGGCGCGCCGCAGCCGTGGTGGGTGGTCAGGAGGGAGGGCCCCTCGGGGTCGGCGAGGTACTTGTCGCCCCACTGCCGCAGGGCGGTGATCAGCGGGTACAGGTCGCGGCCCTTCTCGGTGAGCACGTACTCGGAGCGGCTCCGGGCGCCGGGCTCCCGGTACGCGCGCTGCTCGAGCAGCCCTTGGGCGACCAGGCCGTTCAGCCGGTCGGTCAGCACCGAGCGGGACACGCCCAGGTGCTCCTGGATGTCGCTGAAACGCCTGACCCCGCGGGTGACCTCGCGAAGGACCAGCAGCACCCAGGAGTCGCCCACGAGGCCGATGGCGCGGCCGACGGAGCAGTTGGAGACGTCCTGGTCGAGGTATTCCATGGTCCGGATCCTACCTGAGTTCGCGGAAAGAACTCAGGGCTGGTAGCGTTCGACCCGCAGCTAGGTTCGAAATGCGGACTCAGCTCAGGAGGGAACCGTTCATGACGAGCACGAGCGCCGCCGCGGCAAAGGCCGTGACCGTGGGTGCGACCACAGCAGGGACCACAGCGGGGACGACCGCGAGGACACCGCACGCGGGGGAGTCGAGGAAGCGCTGGATCGGCTTCGTCGTCGCGAGCCTCGGCCAGATGGCGATGTTCGTGAACATCACCCAGACCGTCGCGGTCCTCGCCCCGCTCCAACAGGACCTGCGGGTGTCGGGTGCGGCGTTCGTGTGGATCGCGGGCATCTACTCGATGATGGTCGCCAGCTTCGTGCTCGCCGCCGGCACCGTCGGAGACCGCTTCGGCCGTCGCCGCGTGTTCGCCCTCGGCATGCTGCTGCTCGGCGCGGGCAGCCTGGTCACCTCGCTGGCCTCCGGCGCCGCGGGCGTCATCGCGGGCCAGGCCCTCATGGGCCTCGGCGGCGCCGCGATCCTGCCGAACAGCCTGTCCCTGGTGACGCACATGTTCGCCGAGCCGCACGCCCGCACCCGGGCCGTCGGCATCTGGGTCGCCGTGTCCGGCATCGGCCTCGCCTTCGGCCCCGTGGCCGCCGGGCTGATCCTGGAGCACTGGTCCTGGCACGCGGTGTTCCTGGTCAACGTGGTCCTCGCCGTCCTGGTGCTGGTCCTCACGCCCCGTTTCGTCACCGAGAGCCGGCAGGCCGGACGCCACCTCGACCCGCCGGGCCTGGTGCTCGCGGTCGTGTCCATCGGCGCGCTGAACTACGGCCTGATCGAGGGCGGCCACACCGGCTTCGGCACGGCCAAGGCGATCACTGCCTTCGCCGTGGCGGCCGCGGCGCTCGTCGCCTTCGTCGTGCACGAAGCGCGCACCCGTACGCCCATGCTGAAGCTCGGGCTCTTCCGCGGCCGCTCCTTCGCCACGGCCAACGTCGTCGCGATGATCGCCCAGTACGCCTTCGTGGCCACCGCCTTCGCCCAGGTGCTGTACTTCGAGCGGATCCGGCACGAGTCCATCCTCGACGCGGGACTCCTGCTGCTGCCGATCATGGGTTCCTACGTGCTGGTCAGCTACGTCGCCGCGGGGATCGCACGCCGGATCGGTTTCAAGGCCACCCTCGGCGCGGGCGCGGCGCTCGCCGCGGCCGGCGCGCTGCTGATGACCGCCCAGACCCCCACCGCGTCCATACCCGTGCTCGCGGTGCTGATGGCGATGTTCGGGGCCGGCGCGGGCCTGGTCCTGCCGCCGAGCACGGCCGTGGCCGTCATCAGCGTGCCGCACACCGACGGCGGCATGGCCAGCGGCACCGTTAACCTCTTCCGCCAGGTCGGCGGCACGCTCGGGGCGACCGTCACGGGCACCGTGCTGACCAGCGGCCTCGCCTCCCGGCTGCCCGGCGAGCTCGCCGACCGGGGCGTCCCGTCCGGCCTCGCCGACCAGGTGACCCAGGCCGTCGGCACCGGAGACCAGGGCTCCACGTTGCCGGCGGCGATCCGCGACACCGTCACCGCGGCCGTCGGCGACGCCTTCACCGGAGCCCTGCACCTGGCCGTGCTCATCCCGGGCGTCGGCCTGGCGGTCGCCGCCGTCGCGGCCCTCGTGCTCATCGCCAACCGTCCCGCCCCGCAGGCCCACTGACCCCGGGCACGTCCAGGACGAACAGGAGAGTCACGATGACGGAGACGACCGGCCCCGACCCCGCCCTCGACCCGGAGGCCGCCGGCGCCTTCCTGCGCGCCGTCGGGCTGCGCTTCGACGCGATCAGCGCGCAGGAGGTCACCGCCCACCTGGAGGTCACCGAGGACCACCACACCCCGTGGGGGATCACCCACGGCGGCCTCCACACCACCGTCATCGAGAGCGTGGCGAGCGTCGGCGCCTCCCACGCGGTGCGCTCCGAGGGCCGGTTCGCCGTCGGCGTGAGCAACCAGACCGACTTCCTGCTCCCGTACGTCGAGGGCCGCCTCGACGTCCGCGGCACACCCCTGCAGCAGGGCCGGAGCCTGCAGCTGTGGCTGGTGGTGATCACGGACGCCGAGGGCCGGACCATCGCCCGTGGGCAGGTGCGGCTGTTCAACCGGTCGCTGCCCGGTCAGTGACCCCGGTCAGCGGCCCGGGCAGCGACCTCGGACGTCAGACCGCCGGGCGGAGCTCCTGCGTGCAGCACTTGATGCCCCCGCCGGCCTTGTGGAACTCCGTGAGGTCGACGGGGACGGGCACGTAGCCCCGCCCGGCGAGCTGCTCGACCAGCCCCGTCGCCGCGGGTGCCACGAACACGTGCCGCCCGTCCGACACCGAGTTGAGGCCGAACGCCAGCGCGTCGTCCGCGGTGGCGACGACCGCGTCCGGGAACATCCGGCGCAGCACCTCACGGCTGCCGGGGGAGAAGGCCTCCGGGTGGTACGCGATGTTCGCCTCGCCGCCGCCCGCCCCGTCGTCCAGGACGAACAGCGCGGTGTCCAGGTGGTAGAAGCGCGGGTCCGTCAATTGCAGGCCGATCGTCGGCACGCCGAAGAACTCCTGCACCTCGTGGTGCGCCGCCCGGACCGTACGGAAGCCCGTACCCGCCAGGACGAACCCGCCGACCGGCACCAGGTCGCCCTCGCCCTCGCAGACCGACTCCGGGCGGTGCACCTCGAAACCCGCCGCCTTGAACCAGGCCGCGTACTCGTCGGCCTCCGGGCGCCGCTCGGGCGCGTGGAAGGACGAGCCGAACACCCGTCCCTCCACCACCAACGCCGCGTTGGCGGCGAACACCATGTCGGGCAGCCCCGCGACCGGCCCGACGGACTCCACCGTGTGGCCGTGCTCCCGGTAGGCCCGCACCAGCGCGGCCCACTGCTCCCGGGCGAGCGCGGTGTCGACCCGCACGCCCTCCCGCATCCAGGGGTTGATCGCGTAGCGCACGTCGAAGTGGTCGGGCGGGCAGACCAGATAGCGCCGGGGGCGGGCCACACGGTTCTCGGGCACGGCGAACTCCTCCGCTTCCTGCGGGACGGCCAGGGGATGGCTCAACGGTAGGAAGCGCAGCCCGCGGGCGACAAGATCGGGACGCTGCGCACAGGCGCAGCGATGCTGCGTCGAAGGGCCCGTCAGCGCAGGTCCGTTGCGCTTTCCGCGGCGGACCGCCCCGCCCCCGCCTCCGGGCTCTCCGGCAGCAGGTGCGACAGCACCATGTAGCTGATCGTCTTCCGGATGAAAGGCTCGGTCCTGATCCGCTCCAGGACCTCCTCGAAGTGCTCGACGTCGGTGGCCCGGACGTGCAGCAAGGCGTCCGCGCCGCCCGTCACCGTCATGGCCGCCGTGATCTCCGGGTGGTTCCTGACCACCTCGGCCAGCCGCCGGGGCGGCGCCGCGCCCTCGCAGTACACCTCCACGTACGCCTCCGTGCGCCAGCCCAGCGCGGCGGGCCGGACGGTGGCGGTGAAACCCGTGATGATCCCGGACTCGCGCAGCCGGTCCACCCGCCGCTTGACGGCCGTCGCCGACAGGCCGATGTCCGCGCCGATCTCCGCGAAGCTCGTCCTGGCGTTCACGATCAGGGCCGCGACGATCTTGCGGTCGAGTTCGTCGAACGGCACGGGTCTGTGGACCATGCCCGGTGCTCCTTCCCTCAGCCGTCCTGCTGGGCCGCGACCAGGGCGTCGCCGGTCTCCGTCCGGTAGTAGAGCACGGAACGCCCCGCGCGCCGCCGCCGCACCAGACGGGCGTCGAGCAGCACCCTCAGATGACGCCCCACCGAGCCCAGCCCCTGGCCGGTCAGGGCCACCAGCTGCGTCGTGCTCATCGGCGTCGCGAGCAGCACCAGGACCGCGGCCCGCGCCGGACCGAGCAGCGCGCCCAGCGCCTCGGGGACCCGCTGCCGCCCCGCCTCGGCCAGCGCCCCCGAGCACGGGTACACCACCGCGTACCGTACGTGCTCGTCCCAGGACACCCAGCCGGTGCGCGGGGTGACGGGCACGAACATCAGCCGGGCGCCCGACAGGTCGCGCGGCGGGTACTCCCGCGTGTTGATCTGCAACCGGCCCTCACCGAGCCAGCGCATCCCCCGGCGCATGTCGTCCAGCGCCTCGGCCCAGCCGCCCCGGCCCAACTGGGCGGTACGCGCCACGATGTCGGCCTCGATGACCCGCCGGCGGCGCGGCCAGTCCGGCAGCACCGTGTGCGTCCACACCCAGGCGACGACGTCCGCCGCACGCTCCGGCAGGTCAGCGCGGCGCAGCCGCTCGGGGACCGGTCCGCCCAGCGACACCGCCAGGTGCTCGCGGGCGGCCTCCGGCGAGGTCTCCCGGATCCGCGTCAGCTCCTCCTCGAATCCCGGACTGCCCTCGCCGCTGGGCGTGGGCGTCAGGAAGTCCGCGTTCCAGGTGCGCCCCAGGGCGGCGCGCACCAGCAGCCCGGTCACCGGGTCGGCGGCCAGCCGCTCCCGGTACGCCGCCAGGTGCGCGTCGAGCCAGGCGCGCTCCCCGGGATGCGCGGCCGTGCCCCGCTCGAGCAGCTTCAGGGCCGCGATGGTCTCGGCCAGCGGGGAGACGACGAAACGGCTCGCCACCAGCGTCTCCGCGTCGACCAGCCACCAGCCCATGCCCCGCCCTCCTCACCTGTCGCGACCTTTCGCGTCTGTGCGAAACATTAACCGCCCGGTGCGCCGCCGCCGAGACTCAGGTCCATGCGCACTTACCAAGAACTCCTCCGCACAAGGGAGTTCACCCCGCTGTTCCTGGTCTCCACCGGGCAGGTCGCGGCGCAGACGGTGAGCGGTCTGGCCCTGAGCACCCTGGTCTACGACGCCACGGGCTCGCCGCTGCTGTCCGCAGTCGCCATGTTCGGCCCGTCCCTCGCGCAGGTGGTGGGCGCGACGACGCTGCTGTCGGCGGCCGACCGGCTGCCGCCGCGTGCCGCGCTCACGGCGGTCGCCCTGCTCTTCGCGCTGGGCACCGCCGTTCTGGCCGTCCCCGGTCTGCCGATGTGGGCCGTCTTCGTCATCCTCCCCGTCGAGGGCCTGGTGGCGTCGCTGGGCGGCGGAGTGCGCTACGGACTGCTCCACGAGATCCTGCCCAAGGGCGGCTTCCTGCTGGGTCGTTCCGTGCTGAACATGGCGACCGGCACCATGCAGATCTGCGGCTTCGCCGCCGGCGGCCTGCTGCTGGCCGCACTCTCCCCCCGCGGGGTCCTGCTCGCCGGCGCGGCGCTCTACCTCGCGGCCGCGGCCGCCGCCCTGACCGGACTGCGCCCCAGGCCCCCGCGCGCGGGCGGCCGCCCCTCGGCGGCCGAGACCTGGCGGACCAACGTACTGCTGTGGTCCGCCCGGCCCCGCCGCTACGTGTACCTCGCGCTCTGGGTGCCCAACGGCCTGATCGTCGGCTGCGAGTCGCTCTTCGTGCCCTACGCGCCCGACCACGCCGGGCTGCTCCTGGCCGCCGCGGCCTGCGGCATGCTCGCCGGCGACACGATGGCAGGCCGGTTCGTCCCGCCGTGGTGGCGCGAACGTGCGGGCGCCGCGCTGCGACTGCTGCTCGCGGCCCCCTACCTGCTCTTCGCGCTGCACCCGGCCCTGCCCCTGGCGGCGGGCGTCGTCGCCGTCGCCTCCGTCGGCTACGCGGCGAGCCTGCTGCTGCAGGAGCGTCTGATGGCCCTCACCCCCGACGAACTGAGCGGTCACGCCCTCGGGCTGCACTCCTCGGGCATGCTCGCCTGCCAGGGCCTGGGCGCCGCGCTTGCCGGTGCCGTCGCCCAGCACACCTCCCCGGCCACCGCGATGACGGTCATGGCCGCGGTCTCCGTCGCCGTCACCTTGGCGCTGGCCCCGGGCCTGCGCCCGGGTACCGCGGACACCGTCACCGCCGCGGCGCCCGCCCCCGCGTCCCGTCGTCCAGTCCCGTGACCCGCATCGTGATGTTCAGCCGGCCGGAGGCGAGACCGGTGGCCGGGTCACCCGTGCCCGGATGGACCTTCGGCACGGCGTGGTAGGCGAAGCGGGACGGGCCGCCGAAGACGAACAGGTCGCCGGAGGCCAGCTCCAGGTCCGTGTAGGGGCGGTTGCGGGTCTCGGTGTTGCCGAAGCGGAACACACAGGTGTCGCCGATGGTCAGCGACACGACGGGGGCGGCGCTGCGCTCGTCCTTGTCCTGGTGCATGCCGAGCGTGGCGTCGCCGTCGTAGAAGTTGATCAGCGCGGTGTCCGGGGTGTAGCCGTCGCCTGCCGCGGGGTCCTCGTACGCCTCGACCAGGGCGCGGCGGCCCAGGTCCACCATCCAGTCGGGGAAGGGGGCCACCCGGGCGCCGTTCACGTCGTCCGCGGTACGGGTGTAGCGGTAGGGCTGCCAGTGCCAGCCGACGCACACCGTGCGCACCGACATCACCCCGCCGCGGGGGAGGCGGGTGTGCCGGATCGGGACCGGGCCCATGGCCCAGGCACGGCAGGCGACGACCAGCTCCCGCTGCTGGTCCAGGGTGAGCCAGCCCGGCACGTGCACCGCGCCCGGCGCCACCTGCAGCCGGGGGCGCGGGATGAGCGCGCTCACCGGGCGCCGTCCGTCCCCGGGGCGGCCGCGGTCACCCAGCCCCGGTCCACGCGCCAGGTCCCGCCGTCGGCGGCCGCGCCGCGCAGGCCCTGGAGCGTCTCCGCGCCCGCGGCGGCCACCACGCGTGCGTCGCCGAGGGAGGCGAAGCCGTACGTACGGGCCGGGTCCCACGGTGTGCTGTGCCGCAGACGGCGAGCCAACTGCGCCCACCCGGCGGGCGCCGCGGCCACCACCCAGGCGTCCGGCGCCGGCGCGGTCAGCCGCCCGGCGGCCCGCAGCCAGGACGCGGCCCGTTCGGGCCAGTCCACGACGGCCACCACGGTGCCGCCCGACGCGCGCCACGCCGCGGCGAAGGCCCCTGCGGCGGCACGGGAGGGGGCGTCCCGGCTGTGACCGACGGCGACGGCGCGCGGGCGGGGGCGGGCGTCACCGAGCAGTCCGAGCAGGGCGGTGAGCTCGGTCCCGGTGTGCGGCCGCGGCGCCGGCACGCCGTCGAGCACGGCGAGCCCCTCGGGCGTCACCAGCGGCGAAGCCGGTACCGCGGCGGGTGCGTCGGGGTAGGTCATGGCGTTCCGCTCCGTCGGTGTCGCCTTCCATTGTCGGTACGGTCCGGGCAGGCAGCGGGCGCAGGGCCGGTAGCCCGCGGCGACCGCCGTCGCCTCGTCCGCGAAGAACACCCGCTCCCGCACGTATCCGCCGCGGGCGATTGCCTGCTGGGCTGCCGGGCAGTCGAGGCGGCCGTACAGCCGGCCGCGCCGGTGCCCGCCCAGCGTCCCCGGGACCGCGCTGCGGTACGGCAGCCCGTCCGGGCCGGTCAGCACGTAGGTGGTCACGCCGCGTCGTGGAAGACCAGGCCCAGCGTGTGGCGGCGGCCGGCGCGCACGGTGCTCACCCCGTGCCGCATCGGGCCGGCGGACCAGCCGCGGGCCGAGCGTACGGGCCGGTCGCGGGTGGTGAAGACCAGCGCGTGGCCCTGGGCCAGGGTGGTGGACGAGCCCCGGGTCTGCGCCCGCGGCCGCTGCTCCGTCATCAGGAACTCGCCACCGGTGTAGTCCTCGCCGGGGGCGTCGAGCCCGATCACGACCTGGAGCGGGAAGACGAGGTCCCCGTACAGGTCGCGGTGGAGCGCGTTCCAGTCGCCCGCGCCGTAGCGCAGCAGGATCGGGGTCGGTCGCGTCTGGCCGGCGTCGTGGCACATGGCCAGCCACGCGTCGAGGGTGTCCGGCCAGGGCGCGGGCTGCCGGAGCCGGGCCGCCCAGTCGCGGGCGATCGGCAGCAGCCGCGGGTAGAAGGCCGCCCTCAAGGCCCGCACCGGCTCGGGGACGGGGTACGCGAAGTAGCGGTACTGACCCGAGCCGAAGCGGTGCCGTGCCATGTCGACGGTCGAGCGGAACCGCCCGGTCTCGTCGTAGAGCGCGGCGACGGCCCGGCACTCTGCGGGGGAGAGCACCGGACGGGCCGTCAGGGCGCTCCCGTGGGCGTCGAGTCCGGCGGCGAGCGCGGGCCAGTCCATGGCGTCGACCCGCTCGGTCAGGGGTGCCGTGGGCGGTGCGGCGGTGGTGGTCATGGCCGTCGTCCTCACGCCGTACCGTGCCCGGCCTCGAGGTCCAGCAGCAGCCGCTTGCGCTCCGCCCCGCCCGCGTAACCGGTGATCGCGCCCTTGGCGCCGAGCACGCGGTGGCAGGGACGGACGACGAGCAGCGGATTGCGGCCGATCGCGGTGCCGACCGCGCGCGACGAGGTCCGGGGGATGCCCATCGCGTCGGCGACGTCCGCGTAGGTCAGCGTGGTGCCGTAGCCGATGGTCTCCAGGGCCTTCCACACCTGCTGCTGGAAGGCGGTGCCGGCGGTGGTGAACTCGATGTCGAAGTCGGTCAGTTCGCCGGCGAAGTAGGCCCGCAGCTGACGCGCGATCTCGGTGAACGCGCCGTCGTCGGCACGCGCGCCGTCCGCCAGGTCCGCCGCGAGGACGCCGCCCTTCTGGTCCGGCACGGACAGCGAGGAGAGCGCGGTGCCGCCCTTCGCGGTGGGCGACTCCTCGCCGACCAGCAGCAGTTCGCCCAGCGGGCTGTCGAGCGTTGTGTAGACCGTCATCGGTCTTTCCCTTTCCTCGCACTTTCAGTGACATCTACGATTCTGCGGTGGTTCATCACCGATGTCCGGCGGGATTCGGACGTCGCATTCCCGCTGCCTCCCGGTCAACCGGCGCCCCACAGCAGGTGCATCGCGTAGGTGCGCCACGGCCGCCAGCCCTCGGCGTCCTCCAGCGGCACACCGGCACGCGCGGCCCCCGCACGCACGGCGACGTCGCCCTCCAGCAGCACGTCGGGATCGCCCAGGGCGCGCATCCGGATGTAGCCGGCCGTCCACGGCCCGATGCCGCGCAGCGCGAGCAGGGCCTTCTCCGCGCCGTCCCGGTCCGCGCCCGGGTCGAGGACGACCTCGCCGGTGGCGAGGGCGCGGGCCAGGCCGCGCAGCGTCTCCCGCCGGGCCTGCGGCATCCCGACCGCCTCCAGCGACGCCCCGGCGAGGGTGTCCGCGTCGGGGAACAGATGCGTCAGGCCACCGCTCGGCGCCGCCAGCGGCTCGCCGTGGGCGGCGACCACGGCGGCACCGAGCCGGCGTCCCGCCGCCACGGAGACCTGCTGCCCCAGCACCGCCCGCACCGCCAGTTCGTGCGGGTCCACCGCCCCGGGAGCGCGCAGCCCGGGGCGGGCGCGGGCCAGGGTACCCATCGACGGGTCCGCGGACAGCCGTTCCGCTACCGCGTACGGATCGGCGTCCAGGTCGAACAGGCGCCGCACCCGCTGCGTCCCGGTGGTCAGGTCGCGCAGCCCGGTCAGGTGCAGCCGGCACTCGAGCCAGTCACCGCCCCTGCCGGGTGCCGCCTCCTCGACCTCGGCGACCGCGGGCCCGTGCGGCAGCCGGAGGGTGCGCCGGTAGACACGCCGGCCGCGGGTCCCCGTGATCTCCTCGACGCCGGTGATCGCGCGGGCCGCCAGGTAGTCGAAGACCTGCCCGGTGTCGTACGGCCCCCGGTACGCCAGCCGCAGCGGCACCCCGGCGGCGGAGTCGGCGGCCGCGTGCCGGGCGGGGCGCGCCTGCCGCAGCGCGGTCGGCGTGAGCGCGTACACCTCGCGGACGGTGTCGTTGAACTGCCGTACGCTCGCGAAACCGGCCGCGAAGGCGATCTCCGCGGCCTGCATGTCCGTGGTCTGCAGCAGGATCCGGGCGGTGTGCGCCCGCTGCGCACGGGCGAGGGCGATCGGACCCGCCCCCACCTCGGCGTTGAGCTGCCGTTGCACCTGCCGCGCGCTGTACCCGAGCCGTGCGGCCAGCCCCGCGACGCCTTCGCGGTCGACGACGCCGTCGCCGATCAGCCGCATCGCACGGCCCACCACATCGGCCCGCGCGTTCCACGCCGCTGACCCCGGCACCGCGTCCGGACGGCACCTCCGGCAGGCCCGGAAACCGCCCCCCTGGGCGGCCGCCGCCGTTCGGAAGAAGCGGACGTTGCGCCGCTTGGGCGTGACCGCCGGACAACTCGGGCGGCAGTAGATCCCCGTCGTCGTCACCGCGAAGAAGAATTCGCCGTCGAAGCGCGCGTCGCGGCTGCACACCGCCTCGTACCTGCTGTCCTCGTCGGTCGCGTCGTTCGTCACCCCTCCACTGTGCGGCATCGCGGGGGCGGGACGCTGGCGGGATTCGGACGTCACGTTCCGGGCGTGGCCCGCCCGGCACGGTCGTGCGGGGGCGGGTCGCCTCGGTGATCCTGAAGGGGTGACAGCCGGCTCCGCCCCGCGGGACCTCGCCGGCCGGGAGGCTCCCGGCACGGGACGCGCCAACTACACGGGCGCCGTCTACGGATCGCTGCTGGCCGCCTCGGTGGTGGCCGGGGCCGGCTCGGCGGGGCCGTACCCGCGCCTGGAACTGGTGCTGCTGCTGATCTGCACCGGCCTGGTGTTCTGGGCCGCCCACGTCTACGCGGGCTTCGTCGGCGACCGGTTGCGCGGGGGGAGGGTCACCTGGCACGAGATCCGCCAGGTGTGCGTCCGCGAGTGGCCGATCGTGCAGGCCGCGCTGCTGCCGGCGACGGCGGTCGCGGTGAGCCCGCTGCTGGGGCTCGGGCTGGAGGGCGCGGCCTGGCTGGCCCTGACCATCGCCGTCGTCCAGCAGGTCGTGTGGGCCAGCGCGGCCGTCATCCGGGTGGGCGCCTCCCGCTGGGCGGTGGTGTCGGTGGGGATCGTGAACCTGGTGCTGGGCCTGGTCATCGTGGCGGCGAAGGTCGCGCTCCAGCACTGAGGGCCGGTGCGTCGTTCATGCGTTATGGGCCGGTTTGTGTTGTTTCCTGTGGGGGACGTGTGCCCTGAGGAGAGTGATCGCGCATGGCCCGCCACCCGCAGACCGGCGTCAGCAAGCCGACCGAGCTCCCCCAGGAGTCCTGGCGCGTGGTGCTCCGGCGCACGGTGAAGGAGTTCTGGGCGGACCACCTGACCGACTGGGCCGCGGCGCTGACCTACTACGCCGTCCTGTCGGTCTTCCCCGCCCTCCTCGTCATGGTCTCCGTCGTCGGTCTGCTGGGCGGCCCCAGCGTCAAACCCCTGATCGTCAACGCGAGCGGACTCGCGCCCGGACCGGTGCGCGACACGCTGACCGGTGTGCTCGGGCAGTTGCAGCACGGCGCCGGCCGCGGGGGACTCGCCCTCGCGATCGGCATCGCGGTCGCCGTGTGGTCGTCCTCCGGCTACGTGGCGACCTTCATGCGGGCCGCCAACGCCCTCTACGACATCGACGAGGGCAGGCCCGTGTGGAAGACCCTGGCCGCCCGATTCGTCATTCCCGTGGTGCTGTTGGTGGTGGCGGCGCTCATCGCGCTCGGCGTGGTCTTCACCGGAGCCCTGGCCCGCAGGACGGGTCAGGTGCTGGGGGTCGGTGACGCCGCGCTCGGAGTGTGGGGGATCGCCAAATGGCCCGTGATGCTCGTGCTGTTCAGCCTGGTCCTGGCGCTGCTGTACTGGGCCGCGCCCAACGTGAAGCACGGCGGCTTCCGATGGGTGAGCCCCGGCAGCATCCTGGCCGTGGTCATCTGGGCCGCCGCCTCCGCCCTCTTCAGCTTCTACGTGTCCAACTTCAGCAACTACAACCGGCTCTACGGCAGCCTGGCGGCGATCATCGTCTTCCTCGTCTGGTTGTGGATCTCGAACATCGCCGTTCTCCTCGGGCTGGAGTTCAACGCCGAGCTCGAACGGGCACGGGCGCGGCCGGACGGAGGCCCGGACGACGGTCCGGACGAGACGGTGCCCAAGGCCGAGCCGCAGGACACCGAGCGGCTCCACGCCGACGAGGGGCGATGACGGGACGGCGCCACGGCCGCCGCACCGTCGCGGCCGTGGACCGTCACGGCCGTGAGCCGACGCCGGTCGCGACCTCATGGAGCCGGCTGCCGGCCCCTCCCGGTGCCAGTGGGGCGGTGGAGGTGTCGCCCGCGCCCTCGCGCAGACCCGCGAGGAACTCCTCGATCGCCTGCGTGGCGGTGTGGCGGGGCTCCCAGCCCAGCTCGCGGCGGGCCCGCGCGGTGTTCATCAGCGGCAGTCTGACGACGGCGTCGAACAGGCCGGGCGACGACGGCACCAGGTGCAGCCGCCACGCCCCGGCCAGCGCCGCCCGCACCGCGCCCCGCGGCATGCGGACGACCTGCGCCCCGAGCAGCGTGGCGAGTTCACCCGCGTCCAGCGGTGGATCGGCCGCGAGGTTGAAGGCGCCGCGCACGGGACGGTGCAGCGCCGCCCGGTAGGCCTCGGCCGCGTCGTCGGAGTGCAGCGCCTGGAAGCGCAGACCGCGCAGGTCGGGCACGACCGGCACCAGGCGGGGCCGTACGAGCCGGTTCGGCAGGAACGGACCGGCGAACAGCCTGCGTTGCTGAGCGGCGGACTCCCGTTTGAAGATGAAGCCCGGCCGCATGCGCACCACGCGCAGCCGCGGGTTCTCCCGCTCGAAGGTGTCGAGGTAGCGCTCGACGTACGCCTTCTCCCGGCAGTACGCGGCCCCTGGCCAGCCGTGCGTGGGCCACGACTCGTCGACCGGGTACCGCTTCGGGCCGGGCGAGTACGCCGCCACCGACGAGGCGTGCACCAGGGCCGGCACACCGGCCGCCGCGGCCGCCTCGAAGACGCGGATGCTGCCCAGGACGTTGGTGCGCCACGTGATCGCGGGGTCGTGGGTGGGCTGCAGCAGCCAGGCCAGGTGAACGACGGCGTCGGCACCGCGGAAATGCTCCACCAGGCGCGTCCTGTCGTCGCCCAGGTCGGCGTGCACCCACGAGGTACGGGCGGGCCGCCAGTCCTCGGGGATCCTGCGGGCGATGCCGACGATCCCGGCCACCGCCGGGTCCTCGCCGAGCGCCCGCACCAGACTCGTCCCGACGTTTCCGGTCGCCCCTACGACGACGACGCGCAGGCCGCCGCTCCCGGGCGTGGAGTCGTCCGTCACGTTCCTCGCCTCCCTGGGGCCGCCGCGAGCGCCCGGGCACCGCACGGTGCCGGACCGCGCTGCCCGGCGTGACGGCGGCCTCGTCCGGTGCCTGCTTCGGTCTGCCAGGGCGGCTACCCGGCCAGGGACGTTTCAGACCCCGGCCGCGGCGGCCGTCAGGCGACCGCCTTCGCCATCCGGCGCACCGCCTCCGTGAGCACCTCGGGCGTCGTCGCGAGGTTCAGCCGTACGTGCCCGTCGCCGCCCGTGCCGAAGTCGGCCCCCGCGCTGAGGGCGACCCGCCCGCGGGCGAGGAAGGCGGCCGCCGGGTCGTCGCCCAGGCCCAGCTCCCGGCAGTCCAGCCAGGCCAGGTAGGTGCCCGGGGCCGGCCGGTAGCCGACCGACGGCAGGTGCTCGGCCAGCAGCCCCGCGAGCAGCCGCCGGTTGTGCGCGAGGTCGTCCAGCACGGCGTCGAGCCACGGGCCGCCGTCGCGCAGCGCCGCCGTGTGGGCGATGACGCCCAGGTGGCTCGGTCCGTGACTCACCTCCTCCGGCATGCGCGCCAGGTCGTCCGCCGCGGCGGGCCCGGCCAGGGCGAGGGCCGCCTTCAGACCGGCCAGGTTCCACGCCTTCGAAGCGGACATCAGCGACAGGCCGCTCTCGCCGCCGGGCACGCTCAGGTACGGCACGAACGCCGCCTCGGCGGTCACCAGCGGCGCGTGGATCTCGTCCACCACGACCCGCACCCCGTACGATCCGGCCAGCGCCGCCACCGCGGACAGCTCCTCGGCGGTGTGCACCGTGCCGGTCGGATTGTGCGGGCTGCACAGCAGGTAGGCGGCCCGGCCGCCGCCGGCCGTGGACCGGGCGAAGGTCTCCTCGAGCGCCGCGAGATCCAGCCGCAGGCCGGAGCCGAACGGGGTCTCCACCACGCGCCGGTCCATGTGCGTCACGAACTGGTAGAACGGCGGGTACACCGGGCAGTTGACGATCACCGGGTCCCCGGGGTCCGTGACGAGCTTCAGCATCTCGACGACACCCAGCATCACGTCGGGCACGATGGAGGCGCGCTCCACGGCCAGACCGTCCCAGCCCCACCGCTCACGGGCGAAGTCCGCCAGCGCCTCCGCGTACGCGGTGCCCGCCGGATACCCCGTGTCGCCGACCGCGATCGCCTCCGTGAGCGCGCGGGCCACGGGACCGGCCAGCGGCACGTCCATCTCCGCCACCCACAGGGGCAGCACGTCCTGCGGATGGGTGCGCCACTTCATGCTCGTCCGGAGCCGGAGCTGGTCGAGCGTGAGGCGGCGCAGCGGGTGGTCGTCAGTCGACGCGGTGTCCATGACACCAAACATAGGTGCCGGTCAGCCGCCGGGGCAGAGGACGCCCGGCGGACGTGTTGCCGAACCGGCAAGAAGGCTTGCCCGCCGAGCGCGCGGGACCGCATGGTCGGGGCAGGTCCACATCCACGGCACGGAGGAGACGACACCCATGACCGACGGCACCACCAGCGCGACCGGCGCCGCATCCGAGGCGGAGTTCTGGGACGCCCGGTACGCCGGGAGCGACCGCGTCTGGAGCGGCAAGGCCAACGACGTCCTGGTCCGCGAGGTCGGGCGCCTGAAGCCCGGTACGGCGCTCGACCTGGGGTGCGGCGAGGGCGCCGACGCGGTCTGGCTGGCCCGGCAGGGGTGGCGGGTCACCGCCGTCGACATCTCCCGCGTCGCCCTGGAGCGTGCCGCCGCCCACGCGACGGCCGAGGGCATCCCCGACGGCGCCATCGACTGGCAACGGCACGACCTGTCTGAGACGTTCCCCGGGGGAACCTACGACCTGGTCTCCGCGCAGTTCCTGCACTCGCCGAACGACATGCCCCGCGAGCGCATCCTGCGCGCCGCGGCGGCGGCCGTGGCACCCGGCGGCGTGCTGCTCGTCGTCGGGCACTCCGGGTTCCCGGCCTGGCAGACCGAGCCGCACCCTGAGGTGCACTTCCCGACGCCGGAAGAGGTGCTGCGGAGCCTCGAACTTGCCGAGGAGGAGTGGGAGGTGCTGCTGACCGACGAGCACGAGCGCGTCCAGAACGACCCCGACGGACGGCCCACGACGCGTCTGGACAACACCCTGGAGATCCGCCGCCTGGAGCGGTGACACGACGCGCGGCGGGCCGTGCCGACCACGGCCCGCCGGGGCATTGTGAGTGGGGCGGAGTGACGGGCCGTCAGCGGCACGCGCCGCACGTACCGCTGGAAGTGCTTGAAGTCGCAGACCGCGGCCTTGGGCGCGCCGGCTGAGGACGATGTGGGTCAGTGCAGAGAGCCAGACGATGCATCGACTCGTTGTCCGTGCAGAGCCTTTGGCGCCCGCCGGCCAGGCTCTCCACTCGGGCCCCGACGAAGTTGACGGACTCCTCGGCAGTCGATCGATCCAGGCCGGCAGCCTGTGCCATACCGGTGTCCTGTGCTGTTGTGGCGATAGGGCTACCTCCGCCGTGTGGACGCCCTCTTGGCCGTCGACTTCTTGGCGGCCGTCTTCTTCGCGGCGGACTTCCTCGCAGGTGCTGCAGTCTTCTTCGCCGCCCTCTTCCCGGCCGGCGCCGCGGTCTTCTTGGCGGCGGACTTCTTCGCCGGCTGTGCCTTCTTGGCGGGGGTGGGGGTCCTCTTGGCGGGCGCCTTCTTGGCCGCGGTCGTGCGCGCCGGTGGCCTGGGGGCCTGCCGCTTGGCCGGGCGACGGCGCCGAGGGGCCTGCTCCTCCGCCTCCGGCTCTTCTTCCTCCTCGGGTTCCTCGTCCTCGAGTTCCTCTTCTTCCTCCTCGGGTTCTTCCTCTTCCTCTTCCTCCTCTTCCTCCTCCTCGTCCTCCGGTCCGTACTCCTCTTCCTCCTCGTCCGGTTCCTCGTCCTCGCGCTTCTCCTTCTTGCTGCCGATCAGGGCCGTACGGTCGTGCAAGGTCCCTGCGAGATCCGCGAGCTTCCGGTCCGCGACGGCGACGACCGCCTTGCGCCCGGCGTCCATCAGTTCTCCGCCCACCTGTTCCTTGAGCTGGGCGACCTGAGGCAGGTCCTTGAGTTTGTGAATACCCTCGGTCACCAACTGTTGCGGATCGAGTCCGGCGCGGCGACCGGCGAGAAAGGTCGCCATTCCGAGGGCGAGCCGCCCCTTCTTGGTGCGACCGAGAACGTAGCCGCCCGCTACCGCGGCAGCCAGAGCGAGCCTGGTCGAGTCCTTCATCACTTGTTCCCTTCGGGAGTTGCGCCCTGCGGGAGGCGACCCGTCGCCGCGCACCTTGTGAGGTGTATATGCTGAAATAGTACGTTTTGTTGTAGGGGTGGCGCCGCTCCAGAGCCGGAGATGTGGATGGCCGCAAGCGACAAGAGCGACCCCGGAAGGGGCCCGCGCTCCACCCGGAGCGAAGGCACGGCACGGCGTTCGAGCGCCGAGCGGTCCCGGCGGCCCCGCAAACGTTCGGCGGCCTGGGCCATGCGGTCCGCGTCCGAACAACTCTCCGAACTCCTCGGTCGCAGGCCGGAATCCGTTTCCGCGGTGAAACCGACCGAAGACGGCTGGGAAGCGGACGTCGAGGTCCTGGAACTGGAGCGCGTGCCCCAGACGACCAGTGTGATGGCCACGTACCACGTGACGTTGGACGAGGAAGGAGACCTGGTGGCGTACGAGCGGACACGCCGTTACACGCGGGGGCAGATAGACCGACGCTCCTGACCCGACACAAGGCGCTGAAGGGAGGCGCCATGACCGTGGTGCCGCAGAGCGGGGGCGG
>NZ_JARAVK010000161.1:0-20825 GCF_033792765.1 Streptomyces sp. PA03-6a
TCCCGTCCCCGCCCCGGCCACCGCCCCGGTCTCGGTCCAGGCCGCCGCCGTGTCCGCCGGCACGAGGGAGATACGTTTCGCCGCCCTCGGCGACTCGCTGACCGAGGGCCTCGGCGACCCCGTCGCCGGCGGATGGCGCGGCTGGGCGCCGCTCCTGGCGCACGGGCTGGCCGCCGAACCCTCGGCTGTGCGCCTGCTCAACTGCTCCCGCAGCGGCGCCCTCACCAAGGACGTCGTCGAGGAGCAGCTGCCGCGCGCCCTGGACCACCGGCCGCACCTGGCCTCCGTGGTGATCGGCGCCAACGACACGCTCCGCGGCAGCTTCGACATCGAGACCGTCGCCCGCCGCCTGGACACCGTCCTGGCCCAACTGCGCGCCCAAGGCGCCGAGGTGCTCACCGCCTGTCTGCCCGACCCCGGCCGCATGCTGGGCCTGCCGTGGCCGCTCGCCCGCCCGCTGGGCCGCCGGATGGCCGCGCTGAACCAGGTCGTGCACGTGCTGTCCGAGCGGTACGGGGCCGTGCACCTGCATGCCGCCCGCCATGCGTGGGCGGCCGACCGCGCCTCGTGGAGCGCGGACCGGCTGCACCCCAGCGAACTCGGCCACCGACTGCTGGCCCGGGAGTTCCACGACCTCCTGGTCTCGCGCGGCCTGTCGGACGGAGAACCGCCGTCCACGACCCCCGGCGGCCCGGGACCGGGCGCCGCGGCGAGCGTCTGGTGGATGGCGACCAAGGGCACCCGCTGGGTCGCCGACCGCTGCACCGATCTGCTGCCCGATCTGCTGCGGCTCGCCGGCCGGGAGACCCGGCACCGGCTGGCCGGCACCGACGGGCTGCTGGACCTGCGCTCCCGCGACGCCACCGCCGGTGCGCTGGCCCGCCTGGAAGGGACGTCCCTGGGACAATGAGGGTGTGACCGGACGCTGGGAGTTCTGGATCGACCGGGGCGGCACCTTCACCGACGTCGTCGCCAGAGCGCCGGACGGCGGCCTGGAGACGTGCAAGCTGCTCTCCCACGACCCCGGGCGCTACCGGGACGCCCCCGTCGAGGGCATCCGGCGCATGCTGGGCCTGGACCCGGGCGAACCCGTGCCCGCCGACCGGATCTCCGCCGTCAAGATGGGCACCACGGTCGCCACCAACGCCCTCCTGGAACGCAAGGGGGAGCCGACCGTCCTCGTCGTCACCGAGGGCTTCCGTGACGCCCTGCGCATCGCGTACCAGAACCGGCCGCGGCTCTTCGACCGCAGGATCGTCCTCCCCGAGGCGCTCTACGAGCGCGTCATCGAGGTCTCCGAACGCATCGGCGCGCACGGCGAGGTCGTCCGCCCCCTCGACCCGGCCGCCACCGGAGCGGCCCTGCGTCAGGCGCGCCGGGACGGCCTGACGAGCGTCGCCGTCGTCCTGCTGCACGGCTACCGCCATCCCGCCCACGAGCAGGCCGTCGCGCGGGCGGCCCGCGAGGCCGGGTTCGACCAGATCAGCTGTTCCCACGAGGTGAGCCCGCTGATCAAACTGGTCCCGCGCGGCGACACCACCGTGGTGGACGCCTACCTGTCGCCGATCCTGCGCCGTTACGTGGACGAGGTGGCCGCCGAATTGCGGGGCGTCCGGCTGATGTTCATGCAGTCCAACGGCGGGCTCCGCGAGGCCGGTCACTTCCGGGGCAAGGACGCCGTGCTGTCCGGCCCGGCCGGGGGAGTGGTCGGCATGGCCCGCACGTCGCGGCAGGCCGGGTTCGACCGGGTCGTCGGCTTCGACATGGGCGGGACCTCCACCGACGTCTCCCACTGGGCGGGCGAGCTGGAACGCGTCCTCGGCACCCAGGTGGCGGGCGTACGGATGCGGGCGCCCATGATGGACATCCACACGGTGGCGGCGGGCGGCGGCTCCGTCCTCCACTTCGACGGGCAGCGCTACCGCGTCGGCCCCGACTCCGCGGGTGCCGACCCGGGCCCCGCCTGCTACCGCCGCGGCGGCCCGCTGACCGTGACCGACGCCAATGTGATGCTCGGCCGTGTCCAGGCGGCACACTTCCCGGCCGTGTTCGGCCCGGACGGCGACCAGCCGCTGGACACCGAGGCCGTCCGCGCCGGTTTCGCGCGCCTCGCCGAGGAGTCCGGGGCCGCGACCGGTGACTGCCGCACCCCGGAGGAGGTCGCCGCGGGTTTCCTGGAGATCGCCGTCCTGAACATGGCCAACGCCGTCAAGAAGATCTCCGTGCAGCGCGGCCACGACATCACGCGCTACGCCCTCACCAGCTTCGGCGGAGCCGGCGGCCAGCACGCCTGCGCGGTCGCCGACGCCCTGTCCGTCGACACGGTCGTCGTGCCCCCGCTGGCCGGTGTGCTGTCCGCGTACGGGATCGGCCTGGCCGACGCCACCGCCATGCGCGAGCGCTCCGTGGAGACCGGACTCGGCGAGGACGGGCTGCCCGCGCTGAGCAAGGCCCGCGACGAGCTCGAGGGGCTGGCCCGTGCGCAACTGCGCGAGGACGGGGTCCCCGACGACACCGTCGAGACCGTCACCCGCGTCCACGTCCGCTACGCGGGCACCGACGCGTCGCTCCCGGTGCCGATGGGCACGGTCGACGCCATGCGCGGGGCGTTCACCGCCGACCACCGCGCCCGGTACGCCTTCACCATGGACAAGCCCCTGGTCGTCGAGGCGGTCTCGGTCGAGGCCGTCGGCTCCGCGGGCGCGCCCGGACGGCACCACGTGGAGCCGCCGGCCCGCGAGGGCCCGCTGCGACCGGCCGCCGAGGTGTCGCTGTACACGGAGGGCCGGCGGCAGGCCGGCCCCCTGTTCCGCCGGGACGCGATGCGCCCGGGCGACACCGTGGAGGGGCCCGCCGTGATCGCCGAGGCCGACGCGACGACCGTCGTCGACCCCGGCTGGCGGGCCGCGGTGGGCGAGCACGGCCACCTCCTGCTCACCCGGGTGCGGCCGCGGCCCGGCCGGGTGGCGGTCGGCACCGAGGTCGACCCGGTGATGCTGGAGATCTTCAACAACCTCTTCATGTCGATCGCCGAGCAGATGGGGGTGCGCCTGGAGAACACCGCCCACTCCGTCAACATCAAGGAACGCCTGGACTTCTCCTGCGCCCTGTTCGACCCCGAGGGCAACCTGATCGCCAACGCCCCCCACATCCCCGTCCACCTCGGCTCCATGGGCGAGTCCATCAAGGAGGTGCTGCGGCGGAACGAGGGCACCATGCGCCCGGGCGACGCCTACGCGATCAACGACCCCTACCACGGGGGCACCCACCTGCCCGACGTCACCGTCGTCACCCCCGTCTTCGACGACGAGGGCCGGTCCCCGCTCTTCCTCGTCGCCTCACGCGGCCACCACGCCGAGATCGGCGGCCTCACCCCCGGCTCCATGCCTGCCTTCAGCCGCACCGTGCACGAGGAGGGCGTCCTCTTCGACAACTGGCTCCTGGTGCGCGACGGCCGCCTGCGCGAGGAGGAGACCCGCGCCCTGCTCACCGGCGCCCCCTACCCCTCGCGCGACCCGGACACCAACATCGCCGACCTGCGCGCCCAGGTCGCCGCGAACGAGAAGGGCATCGCCGAGCTGCGGCGCATGACCGCGCAGTTCGGCCTCGACGTCGTGCACGCCTACATGCGGCACGTGCAGGACAACGCCGAGGAGTCCGTGCGGCGCATCGTCGCGGGCCTCCACGACGGCGACTGCGCGTACGAGACCGACAACGGCGCGGTCGTCCGCGTCGCCGTCCGCGTCGACCGCGCGGCGCGCTCCGCCGTCCTGGACTTCACCGGCACCTCGCCGCAGCAGGAGGGCAACTTCAACGCGCCGCGGTCCGTGGTCATGGCCGCCGTGCTCTACGTCTTCCGCACCCTCGTCGCCGACGACATCCCGCTCAACAGCGGCTGCCTGAAGCCGCTGGACGTCCGCGTCCCCGAGGGCTCGATGCTGGCCCCGGAATACCCCGCGGCCACCGTGGCAGGCAACGTGGAGACCTCCCAGGCCGTCACGGGCGCCCTGTACGCCGCGCTCGGCGTGCAGGCCGAGGGTTCCGGCACGATGAACAACGTCACCTTCGGCAACGACCGGGTGCAGTACTACGAGACCGTCGCCAGTGGTTCCGGGGCGGGCGAGGGCTTCGACGGCGCCGACGCCGTCCAGACCCACATGACCAACTCCCGGCTCACCGACCCCGAGATCCTCGAGTGGCGCTACCCCGTCCGCGTCGAGGGCTTCGCCCTGCGCGACGGCAGCGGCGGCGACGGCCGGTGGCACGGGGGCCGCGGGGCCGTCCGTCGCATCCGCTTCCTGGAACCCATGACGGTCGCCCTGCTGTCCGGCCACCGGCGGGTCGCCCCGTACGGCCTGGCCGGCGGCGGGCCCGGCGCCCTGGGCGAGAACCGGATCGAGCGCGCCGACGGCTCCCTCACCCCGCTCGGCGGCGTCGACTCCGCCGACGTCGGGCCCGGTGACGTCCTGGTCGTCGCGACGCCCGGCGGGGGCGGCTACGGGGCCGCAGGCGGCTGAGGCGGCCCGGGCGCGGGGCCGCCCGGACCGTGCCGTTTGGGATGATGTCGGTCCGAGCGCCTAGTCTGTGCGTCGTGACCACGACCGTTCCGCACCAGCTCAGCGGCGGTGTCCGGCCCGCGCCGGGGCCGGCCGCGGACGAGGGCCTGGCCCGCCGGCTCAAGGCCCTGGCCTGCACCGCGCCGCTGCACGACCTCGACGTGCGCAAGGCCAACCTCGCGGGCGAGTACTCGGTGTACGCGATGGCGGAGGTGGCCCTGGCCGCCATCGACCTGGTCACGCTCAACATGGACTTCGACACCGGTGCCGACCACGACCAGATAATCTCCCGCCTGCTGCCGCGCATCGCCGCCCAGGCCCCCGGCCGCCCCGCCGCCGAGCACGAGCGGGTGGGCCGCTGGGTCCTGGAGAACCTGATCAACGTCGGCAGCGTCGACCGCGGCTTCCGCGCCGTCTACGGCACCTTCGGCCACGACGGGGCGTACGTCCGCCGTGACTACGACTTCAAGCTGATCGAGGAGGTACCGGGCCGCGACGGCACCGTCTACCTGCGCACCACCGACGAGGCCGTCAACGTGCTCGTCGGTGCCCTCGACACCGACGTGACCAGCGCCCAGATCGCCGCCGAGGTCAAGCTCGAGGTGCTGATCAACCGGGGCCGCCTCGCCGACGCCCAGCTCGCCGCGGAACAGGCCCGCTACCGCACGGTGCAGTACGCCGAGACGCTGCGCCGCGCCCTGGACGCCACCCGCCGCAACGTCCGGGCGGTCGACTGGATCCGCACCGTCCCCGACATGATCGACGAGGCCCTCGACCACGTCGCCGACCGCTACCGGCACGAGAACGCCATCCTGACCAACATCCGCAAGGCCAGGGACGAGTCGGAGGACCCGGAGCACAAGCGCCGCGCCGCCGAGCTCGTCGACATCGTCAAGGACTGCATCCGCCGCCACACCCAGCTGCAGTCCCGGCTGCTGGAGGCGGGGCCGATCTTCCGCGCCGAGCAGGACCGGCAGGCCTTCGCCGCACCGCGCGGCGGCGCCCTCGTCGGCATGCTCGACCTGTACGGGCAGCTGGTCGCACCGGTCCTGCCGCTCCCAGTGGAGCAGGCCACCCGGGTCACCGACGCCTGGTTCGCCCGCGGCACGGGCCTGCGCACCCCCGCCTCGGTACGCGTCACGGACCTCGTGGACGCCCTGCTCACCCCGCCGCTGGAGCGTGAGCACCTCGGTGCCGAGATGCCCGAGCCCGACCTCGTCGCCACGCCGGACGACAGCCGGTTCAGCGAGGAGCAGCTGGAGACCGCCCTGGAACTCCTCGACCTGCCGCACGACGCCCCCCGCCGGCTGTCCGGGCTGCTCGCCGAGGCGCGCCGCCTCGATCCCGAACTGCCCTACCTGGTCGCCCTGCTGGCGGTGCACGCCGCCAGCCCGCCGGTCGGCACCGCCTACCGTCAGGGCGAGGAGCGGCTGCTGTTCGCCGTGGACGACGGCACCGGGCTGGACGACCCCGAGTTCGGCGGCGCCGACCTGATCGTGGGCACGGCCAGGCTGGACGCCGCCGGGATGGCCGCCGAGCGGTCCGAGGTGGCGTGACGATGAGCGAACCGACCATCCGTACCGAGGAGACGACCCCGTGAGCGACCACCGCGACGGCGAGAGCACGCAGCCGCCCGCAGCGGCCCCCGGCCCGGCGGCCGTCACGCCGGGCGACGCCGCGGACGCCGCCCGTCTCGTCTCCTTCGGTCTCCAGCCGAAGCTGCTGCCCGCGCGCGACGTCGAGTACGCCGAGCTGCTCCGCCGCTACCGCGAGGACCCGCTGTTCTCGCGGCTGGCCGACGCCGTGGCCGCCGGGCTCGGCCTGGTCGTGCTGGAGGTCTCGCCCCGGGCCGGCATGGCGCTTGCCGCGGGCGAGGACTCGGTCTTCGCCGTCCGCATGGGCGACTACTCACGCCGCGCCGCGTCCGACGCGGGCGACCGCTTCCTGCACGGCCTCGCCCATCTCGCCACCGCCGCCATGGCCTTCCCCCGCCCGGAGGACCTCGCCGACGACGCGTACATCGGCCGGGTCACCGTCAACGGCATCGACGGCTTCCTGCGCCAGGCCTGCCGCAGGCTGGAGGAACGGGCCGAGGAGCAGGGCGAGAACACCGACCCGGCCAGCGACGCCCCCGGCCTGGAGGCCGCCTGGCGGGTCTATGTGCGCCGCAGCGCCACCGGCGCCACCAAGGACGCCCGGCGCCTGGCGGGCTCCACCACCGGCATCGTCGGCAAGGCCGTCTCCTTCCTCGTCGACTCGGGGTTCCTGCAGCGCACGGGTGACGAGTCGGGCGGCACCTACCGCACCACCGCCCGCTACCAGCTCCAGGTGCGCGACATGGCGGGCAGCGCCGCCATGGCCGAGCTCCTCGACCTCGGGATCGTGCCCCGGGCCGGCGACTCGGCGGCCCTGATGCCGGCCGCGGACGGCGACGACCTCGACCTCGTGACCGGAGCCGGCCTGCCCTTCCACTCCTGAAGCGGCACCCCGCACCCGGCCCCGCACCCGCCTCCCGGATCCTGCCGATCCACCCGAACCCGCCGACCACAGACCACAGACCACAGACCACCACGACGAGAGCCCCCCATGTACGAGCTGTCCCGGGTCCGCCTCTACTCCATCGGGCCCGCCGGTGCGCGTTACGCCGACACCGTGCTGGACCTGCGCGGAGTCGGCGAGCCCGTGCCGCAACCCGCCCCCGCCCAGGCGGAGTTCTTCGAGGACGAGCCGACCGGCCCGCCGCGCCGTCCGGCGCCGGCGGGGGTGCTGTTCCTGGAGAACGGCGGCGGCAAGTCCGTCCTGCTCAAGCTGATCTTCTCGGTCATGCTGCCCGGTCACCGCAACACCCTGGGCGGGGCCAGCTCCGGCGTGCTCCGCAAGTTCCTGCTGGCCGACGACTGCGGCCACGTCGCCCTGGAGTGGCAGCACACGGTCACCGGCGAGCTGGTCGTCGTCGGCAAGGTCAGCGAGTGGCGCGGACGCCAGGTCTCCTCCGACCCGCGCAAGTTCGCCGAGGCCTGGTACTCCTTCCGGCCCGGTCCGGGGCTCAGCCTGGACTCGCTGCCCGTCGCCGAGTCCACCGCGGTGCGGACGCCCGTCGAGGGCGCCTCGGGTGCCCGCGGGCGCCGCCGCACCATGAAGGGCTTCCGCGACGCCGTGACCGACGCCGCACGCTACTACCCGCACCTGGAAGTGGTGTGGGAGGAGATCCACGACCGGTGGAACGAGCACCTGGGCGAGCTCGGTCTCGACCCCGAACTCTTCCGCTACCAGCGGGAGATGAACGCCGACGAGGGCGAGGCGGCCGGTCTGTTCGCGGTGAAGAAGGACTCCGACTTCACCGACCTCCTGCTGCGCGCGGTCACCGACACCCGGGACACCGACGGCCTCGCCGACCTCGTGCACGGCTTCGCGGGCAAGCTGGGCCGCCGGGCCGAACTCACCGCGGAACGCGACTTCACGGCGGGCTCCCTGGAACTGCTCGGCCGCATCGTCGACACCACCGCCGCCCGCGACCGGGCACGCGGCGTCCACGCCCAGTCCGAGCGCCGCAGCCGCGCCCTGGCCCGCAGGCTGTCCGCGCGCGCCCGCGAGGAGCGGGGCCGCGCCGCCGAGCTGGCGCAGGAGACGGCCCGTGCCGCGCACACCGTCACCGACGCCGAGGCCGCCCGCGGCCGCAGCGCCCTGGTCGCCGCCGAACTCGCCTACCGGCACGCCTCGCTGGCCCTGGCGTCCGGCGAGAAGAGCGCCACCGCGCTGCGCCGCGAACTCAACGACGCCCGGACGCTGCAGTCCGCCTGGCAGGCCGCGGAGATCGTGCTGCGGCACCGGGCCGCAGCCGACCGCATGGCCCGGGTCACCACCGCCATCCGCGAGGCGGAACGGGACGCCGCGCCCGCACTCGCTGCCCGTGCGAAGGCCGCGGGCGATCTCGTCCGCGTGCTGCGGGCCGCCGCGGACACCGCCGACGAGCGGGCGGACGCGGAGGAGGAGCGGTCCGCCGGACTCCAGGCGCAGTCCGAGGCGGCGCACCGCGACGCCACCGCCGCCGCGACGGAGGCGCAGCGCGCGCGCAGCGAGTCCGGGCACCTGGTGCAGCGGCTGGCGGAGGTCGAGCAGGAGACCGCCGAGGCGGTCCGGACGGGCTGGCTGGACGACTCCGCCCCCGACGCCGACCCGGCCCGCGCCGCCCTGGACGCCTCGGACGCGGAGAAGGCCGCCGCGACCGCCGCGGAGGCCGCCCGTGACGCCGCCCGCCGGGCCGGTGACCGGGCGCGGGAGGCCGCCGCCGCCGACGCGCGCGCCGAACTGTCCGCCGCCCGCGCCGCCGACGCCCTCGCCGCGGCCGAGGCCGCCCACTCCGCCGAGTCACGCGTCGCGGACGCCCTCGCGGCCGAGCCGCGCCTGGCCGAACTGCTCAGCCTGCCGACCGCGGAGGCCCCCGGCACCGTCCCGGCGGCCGGCACCGCGGGGGACACCGCCGCGGACCGCGGCCCCGCCATCCCCGCGCAGACCTCCGCGGCCCGGCGCGCTGCGCCCGGGGCCGGACGGCGTCCCGCCGAGCAGGGCCCGCTGACCGCGGCCGAACTCGACACCTTCGCGGAGCCGCTGCAGGAGATGCTGGACGGCGCGGTGGCCTCCGCCGAGCGGCAGTTGTTCGACCTGCGCACCGCCGCCGCCGACGACGCCCGCATCCTGGCCGCGCTCGGCGACGGCGGGCTGCTGCCGCCGGGCCCCGACGTCCTCGCCACCGTCGAGCACCTGGGCGAGCACGGCATCCCCGCGCTCCCCGGCTGGCGGTACCTGGCCCAGGCCGTCGACCCGGCCGACCACGCCGCCGTGCTCGCCGCGCGCCCGGAACTGGTGGACGGCGTGGTCGTCACCGACCCCCAGAGCTACCTGCGGGCCCGCGAGGTGCTGGCGCAGGCGGCCCTGCTGCCGCGGTCGACCGTCACGGTCGGCACGGCGGCGGCGCTGCTCGCCCCGCCGCCCCCGGCGGGCACCGAGTCCGAGCTCTTCCTCGTCCCGCCCAACCCGGCCATGCACGACGAACTGGCCGCCGACGGCGAGCGCCAGGCGCTGCGCGGCCGCGCGACCGCCCGGGAGGAGGACATCCGCGGGCTCGCCGCCCGCCTGGCCGAGGACCGCACGCTGGCCGCCCGCCTCTCCTCGTGGCGTTCGGGCTGCCCGAGCGGCCGGCTCGCCGAACTCGCCGCAGCCGTGGAGACCGCCCGGGAGACCGCGGTGGCCGCCCGCGAGGAGCTCGCCGAGGCACGCTCCGTACGGGTGGAGGCCGACGAGGCCGCCGCGGCGGCGACCGCCCTGCGCGACGAGCGCCAGGAGGTGGCGCAGCAGGCCCGGCGGGCCGCCGACGCGCTCGCCGGTCTCGCCTTCCGGCTGCGGGAGCGGGCCAACTGGCAGCGCAGGACGCGCGAGCTGGCCGAGGACGCCGTCGAGGCCGAGACCCGCGCCGAGGCCTGTCTGACCCTGGCGCGCGCCGCCGACGAAGACCGCCGTGCCGCCCAGCGCGCCGCGGACGACGCGCGCCGGACCGCGCGCGTGCTCCGCGCCGAGCGCTCGGAGATCACCGGCGCCCCCGACGAGGCCCTGGAGGACGAGGACGGCGCCGGGCAGCCGGCCGGCGCGCTGCCCGCCCTGCGCGAGGCCTACCGTGCGGCCTCCCAGGTGTACGAGAAGGTGGGCGTCGGCGCCGACCTGCGGGCCGAGCAGGCCCGCGCCGAGAGCACCGAGCAGTCCGCGCTCGCCGAACTGGAGCGCCTCACCAACAAGGTGCGCACCCGCGCCGCGCAGCTGCTGGAGGGCCCGGACGGCGCCGACGGCCCGTCACGGCAGGCCGCGGCCGCCCGCGCGGAACAGCTGGTGGCCACCTTGGACTCCCGCGCCGCCGCCGCGAGCGAACTGCTCGGCCGGCTGCGCGGCGAGGCCGAGCGGCACGCTCCGGCGGACGGCGGGACGCACACCGAGCTCCCCGGGGAACTGCTGCCCCGCGACGCCGAGCACGCCCAGGAGCTGCTGCGCGGAGCCAACGGCGAACTGGCCACCCGCACCGATGCGCTGGCCCACGCCCGGGACGGCCACGGCGACCTGGTGCGCGCGCACCGCGCCGCCGAGGACGCCGCGAGCGGCTTCGACGAACTCGCCGCACCGCTGCGGGACCTGCTCCGCGACGGCGACCGGCAGCCCGAGGACGGCGAGGAGGAGCCCGATCCGTACTCCGGCTCCCTGGAGGAGGCCAGGACCGCCGTCGCCGAGACCCGCCGCAGCCTGCGCGGCTGTGCCGCCGACCTGTCGGCGGCCGAGTCGCAGCTGCGCGAGGCCTGCGACGTCCTCGTACGGCACGCCAACGCCGCCCGCTACGAGCAGGTGCGCACCCCGGCCCGCCAGCAGATCCGCGAACTGCCGGCGTCCGCGCTGCCCGAGCACGCGGCGGCCTGGCACGCCGCCTTCGAGCCGCGGCTGCGCGTCCTGACCGACGAGCTGGAACAGCTGGAGCGCAACCGCGACAGCATCGTGGACCGGCTGCGCGGCATGGTGGAGTCCTCGCTGACCACCTTGCGGTCGGCGCAGCGGCTGTCCCGCCTGCCGGAGGGGCTGGGGGAGTGGTCGGGGCAGGAGTTCCTGCGGATCCGCTTCGACGACCCGGACCACGCGGCGCTCGACGAGCGGCTCGGCGCCGTGATCGACGAGGCGACCCGGGCGGCCGTCCGCAAGAACTCCGACCTGCGCCGGGACGGCATGTCGCTGCTGCTGCGCGGGGTCGCGGCCGCCCTCGAACCCAGGGGGGTGGCCGTCGAGATCCTCAAGCCGGACGCCGTGCTGCGCGCCGAGCGCGTCCCCGTCGGGCAGATGGGAGACGTCTTCTCCGGCGGCCAGCTGCTCACCGCGGCCATCGCGCTGTACTGCACGATGGCCGCGCTGCGCAGCAACGACCGCGGCAGGGACCGGCACCGGCACGCGGGCACGCTCTTCCTCGACAACCCGATCGGCCGCGCCAACGCCACCTATCTGCTGGAGCTGCAGCGTGCGGTCGCCGACGCGCTGGGGGTCCAGCTGATCTACACCACGGGTCTGTTCGACACCACGGCGCTCGCCGAGTTCCCGCTGGTCGTACGGCTGCGCAATGACGCGGACCTGCGCGCGGGCCTGAAGTACATCAGCGTCGAGGAGCACCTGCGGCCCGGACTGCCCGTCGCGGACCCGGAGTCCGAGCCGGTGCACGGCGAGATCACGGCGACGCGGATGTTCCGCCGCCCGGCGGACCAGCCGGCCCCGCAGGGCGGCTGACCTCCGGGCGCGCCGTCCCGAAGGCCGTCCGGTCCCTCGGGACGGTGCGCCTGCCTCAGGCGGTACGCGCGCCGGTGCCGGGCAGCTGCCGGCGCCGTGCGGCGCCGCGGGCCCCGGCCCGGGCCCGGCGCCGTTCCCGCCGGCGTTCGCGGCGCAGCCTGCGGGCCGCGCTGCTCGGGCTGGACACCACGCCGTTGCGCTGGTTCCAGACCTGGCGGGTGATCCACACGTCCAGCACCGCCCAGGTGGCGACGACGGTGAAGGCTATGGCGGTGAGCATCGCCGGCGCCGCGAGCCAGGACTCACCGGCCGCCCCCAGCATGGCGATCACCGCGGCGATCAGGGTCAGTGCGACGACGAGCACGGCCCGCACGGCCGCCCGGCGCACCGGGTCGGGCATGCGCGGCCGCCCGACGGGCTCTTCGACCCACAACGGCCGCCGGGTCTTCCGCGGCGGAATGTCGCGATCCAGTGCGTCCTCGACGAGGTCGTCCATGAAATCTGCTCCCCTGCGGGATACCGGTGATACGGTGCCGGATCCCCGATGTCCGACTCCAGAGTGGCTGCCCGGTTTCCGCCGATGAATGCCCTCCGCATTCCGGAGCGCCCCTCCCCTCCTGTCATACGACGGAAAGACGCCCCGGGTTCCCTGTGCGGTGCATTTCGGCCAGCCGCGCCCGCTGTTCATCCGTACGAATCGGGTCGTCCCGGGGCAAGAGCGGAAGCAGGGCTTTCGGATTGGTCATCCGGCAGTAGTAGGCTCGCGCCGTTTGCAGTCGGAACACGACAGCCCTTGACCGGGTTTGACGTTGGGGAGGCCATGCGCTTTCGCGGTACGACGATCCGGCGGAAGATCGTGGCACTGCTGCTCATTCCGCTGGTGTCCCTCACGGCCATCTGGGCCTTCGCCGCAACTCTGACGGGGCGTCAGGTCTGGGGCCTCTTCGGCGTCGAGCAGACCGTCAACGCACTCGGCTACCCGGTCGAGGACAGCATCCAGGCGCTCCAGCAGGAACGCCGTTCCGCCATGCTCTACTTGGCCGATCCCCGACGTTCCGACGCCCGTGGCACCCTGCTCGCCCGCGAGCGCGAGACGGACAAGGTGATCGCCCGGCTGCGCGGCAACGCGGCCTCCGGGGCCAACCGGGGCCGGCTGGCCCCCGACGCGCTGCGCCGGCTCGACCTGGTCGTCAGCGAGTTCGGCGGCCTGGAGACGCTGCGCGACAAGGTCGGCAAGGGCACCATCGGCCGCAACGACGCCTTCGCCGCCTACAGCGGCCTCTTCGACCCGGCCTACGCGTTCCTGGACTCGCTGAACCCGCTCAACAACGTCGCCATCGACAAGCAGGGCCGCGCCCTCATCCAGGTCACCCGGGCCCGCGAGGCGATCAGCCAGGAGGACGCCCTCATGGTGGCGGCCATCGCGGCGGGCCGCATGAGCGCTCCCGAGATGCGCTCCTTCACCTTCGCCGTCGCCGAGCAGCGCGCCTACTACGCCGACAACCTCCACCTGCTGACCGCCGACGAGCGCGCCCTCTACGACGCGTACTGGGCGGGGCCCTCCGGCCGCGCCCTGCGTGCCGCCGAGGACGCGGTCATCTCCGCGGGCGCGTCCGGCGCGCCCCAGGCCGCCGACCGCGCGTCCTGGCAGACCACGGCCACCACCGCGCTGACCGACCTGGACCGCCTGGGCGTCGAGGCGGGCGACCTGCACAAGAAGCGTGCCGAACCGATCGGCATGCGGCTGGTCGCCACCGCCGCGGTCGCCGGTGGCCTCGGCCTGATCGCGGTCGTCGCCTCCGTCTTCGTCTCCATACGCGTCGGCCGCAGCCTGATCCGAGACCTGTCCCGGCTCCGCAAGGAGGCCCAGGAGGTCTCCGGCACCCGGCTGCCGCGCGTCATGCGCCGTCTCGCCGCGGGCGAGGAGGTCGACGTCGAGACCGAGGCGCCGCGGCTGGACTACCCCGACGACGAGGTCGGCCAGGTCGGCAAGGCCGTCAACACCCTGCAACGGGCGGCCGTCGAGGCCGCCGTGCGCCAGTCCGAGATGCGCCGCGGCGTCTCCGAGGTCTTCGTCAACCTCGCCCGTCGCAGCCAGGTGCTGCTGCACCGCCAGCTCACCCTGCTGGACGCCATGGAGCGGCGCACCGAGGACCCGCAGGAACTCGCGGACCTCTTCCGCCTCGACCACATGACCACCCGCATGCGCCGCCACGCCGAGGGCCTGGTGATCCTCTCCGGCGCCGTGCCGTCCCGGCAGTGGCGCAAGCCGGTGCAGCTGATGGACGTGGTGCGGGCGGCCGTCGCCGAGGTCGAGGACTACGAGCGGGTCGACGTGCGCCGGCTGCCGCGGCTCGCCGTCACCGGTCACGGCGTCGCCGACCTCACCCACCTCATCGCCGAACTCATCGAGAACGCCACCGTGTTCTCGCCGCCGCACACCAGCGTCCAGGTGCACGGCGAGTCCGTCGCCAACGGCTTCGTCCTGGAGATCGACGACCGCGGCCTCGGACTCACCCCCGACGCCATGCTGGAGGCGAACCTCCGCCTCGCCGAGACCCCCGAGTTCGAGCTCTCCGACACCGACCGGCTCGGGCTGTTCGTCGTCAGCCGGCTGGCCCAGCGCCAGGGCGTCCGCGTCTCGCTGCGCCAGTCCCCGTACGGCGGCACCACGGCCGTGGTGTTCGTCCCGGCGTCGCTCCTCACCGAGCCCGGCGAGGACCAGCCGGACGAGCCCCTCGACGAGACCCGCGACGGGACCGCCGTGGCGGCCGTCGTGGAGGCTCCGGCGCCGGCCGAGGCGGACGAGCCGCGGGTCGCACCGATGTCGGCCGCCACCGAGCACAGCTTCCGTCAGTGGGGCCTGGTCCCGGAGCCGGACGACGAGCCGCGCGAGCACCGGCCGCACGTGCCGGAGACCGTGGGGACGCCGGCGCTGACGGCCGCTCCCGGCGCGGTACCGGGGGACGCGCCCACGGTCCTGCCGCGTCGCCGCCGCACCCCGGTCCTGGTCGCCGAGAACGGCCGGCCGGTCGGCGAGGCGCCGAGGCCCGCCGACCCCGCACCGCAGGAGGAGCCCGCCGGCGCGGGACTGCCCCGCCGGGTCCGCCAGGCCAGCCTCGCCCCGCAGCTGCGCAGCGACTCCACCACCCAGACCCGTGGCGCCGCCACCGGCGGCGCGGACGACGACGGCGGGCACGAGCGCTCGCCCGAGGAGGTGCGCGACCGCATGGCCTCACTGCAGCGAGGATGGCTGCGTGGCCGCGCGGACACCGCCGACGACCTCGGCACCGACGGCACCGACGACGTCCGCCCCACCGACCGCCCGGGAACCACCCCGGCGGAGCGAGGGGGCGACAGCGCAACCAGATCCACCACGGAGGGGAACGGTCCATGACCGCACCATCGAGCCCGACCCGCGAGCTCAGCTGGCTTCTCGACGAACTCGTCGGCCGCGTGGCCAGCATCCGCAAGGCGCTGGTGCTCTCCAGCGACGGCCTGGCCACCGGCGCGTCCGAGGGCCTGACCCGTGAGGACGCCGAGCACCTCGCCGCCGTCGCTTCCGGCTTCCACAGCCTCGCCAAGGGCGTCGGTCGGCACTTCGAGGCCGGCAAGGTCCGGCAGACCCTCGTGGAGCTGGACGAGGCCTTCCTGTTCGTCACCGCCGCGGGTGACGGCAGCTGCCTGGCCGTGCTGGCCGACGCCGACTCCGACGTCGGCCAGGTCGCCTACGAGATGGCGCTGCTGGTGAAGCGGGTCGGCGTGCACCTCGCGACCGCCCCGCGGACCGACGACGACGATGACGCGGCGCGGGCGGTGTGACGAGGACGTCATGACTTCCGAAGCGGACCGCTGGTACGACGACGACGCCGGGCCCGTGGTGCGGCCGTACGCCATGACACGCGGCCGTACCAGCCACGCCGCGGAAGCCCGGCTCGACCTGATCGCCCTGGTGGTCGCCGAGTCGCGCAGCGCGGACGACGACGCCGACGTCGACCGCACCCTGTCGCCCGAGCACCTCGACATCGTCGAACTGTGCCGGGAGCAGCCGATGTCGGTCGCCGAGCTGGCGGCCGACCTCGACCTGCCCGTGGGCGTCGTCCGGGTGCTCATCGGCGACGTCCTGGAGTCCGGGCTGGTCCACGTCAGCCGGCCCGTCCCACCGGCGGAGCTGCCCGACGCGGGGCTGCTGCGCGACGTGATCGACCGCCTGCGCGCGCTCTGAACCAGCCCGGGACCGTCACCCGGCGCCCGCGACGTCCCCCGGTGCACGGCCTGAGGGTCGCCACGAGGGGTCCCGCGGTCGCCGGGTGGGCCCGCGGGCGGGTAACGGCCCGGGGACCGCTGGTAGTTGTCCGGTCGGATCGTAGTAATGTTCCACTGCCACAGCTGATCGCCCGACGCAGTCCCTAGGACCCAGGATGCCTCTGACCTGTGTAAACGGCACGACCGGAGGAGTGAGCCATGGCCTTCGGACGCTCTGAACGCCGTCCCTCCCCCGTCGAGCCCGTCACGCTGAAGATCCTGGTGGCAGGCGGCTTCGGCGTGGGCAAGACCACGCTCGTCGGCGCGGTCAGCGAGATCCGCCCGCTGCGCACCGAGGAGACGCTCAGCGAGGTGGGCCGGCCCGTCGACGACACCGCGGGCGTCGAGGCCAAGCGCACCACCACCGTGGCCATGGACTTCGGCCGGATCACCCTCCGCGACGACCTCGTGCTCTACCTGTTCGGCACGCCCGGCCAGGACCGTTTCTGGTTCCTGTGGGACGAGCTGGCGCAGGGCGCCCTGGGGGCGGTCGTCCTCGCGGACACCCGGCGCCTGGAGGATTGCTTCTCCGCGATCGACTACTTCGAGCGCCGCGGCATCCCCTTCGCCGTGGCCGTCAACGTCTTCGACGGGGCCGAGCGGCATCCTGCCGAGACGGTGCGCGACGCACTCGACCTCGACCCCGAGGTGCCGCTGGTGACGTGCGACGCGCGGGACCGCGCCTCGGCCAAGAAGGTGCTCATCACCGTGGTCGAGCACGCGGCCCAGGTGGCCGGCGACCGGCGGGCGGCCGCCGCCAACTGAGCCGCGCGCCGCGGCCGTAGGCGGCGGGCCGGTCAGCCCCCGGCCGCCGGTGCGGGGCCGTCGTCCTCGTCCTCGTCCTGCCAGCCGAAGCTCCGTTCGACCGCCTTCTTCCAGCGGCGGTACTCCTTCTCACGGGTCTTCTCGTCCATCCGCGGCTGCCACTCGGCGTCCTTCTGCCAGTGCGCCTTGAGCGTGTCCAGCCCGTCCCACACGCCGGTGGCGAGCCCCGCGGCGTAGGCCGCGCCCAGCGCCGTGGTCTCCGAGATCCGCGGCCGCACCACCGGGACGCCCAGCACGTCCGCCTGGTGCTGCATCAGCAGGTTGTTGGACGTCATGCCGCCGTCGACCTTGAGCCCGGTGATGTGCACGCCGGAGTCCTGGTACATCGCGTCGACGACCTCGCGGGTCTGCCAGCTGGTCGCCTCCAGCACCGCACGCGCCAGGTGCGCCTTGGTGACGTACCGGGTCAGGCCGGTGACCACGCCGCGCGCGTCGGAGCGCCAGTACGGGGCGAAGAGCCCGGAGAAGGCGGGGACGATGTACGCGCCCCCGTTGTCCGGCACGCTCGCCGCGAGCGCCTCGATCTCGTCCGCCGCGGAGATGATGCCGAGGCTGTCGCGGAACCACTGCACCAGGGCGCCGGTGATGGCGATCGACCCCTCCAGGCAGTAGACCGGCGCCTCCCCGCCCAGCCGGTAGCCCATCGTGGTGAGCAGTCCGTTCTTCGACGGCACGGGCCGGTTCCCGGTGTTGAGCAGCAGGAAGCTGCCCGTCCCGTAGGTGTTCTTGGCGTCGCCCGTCCCGTAGCAGGCCTGGCCGAAGATCGCGGCCTGCTGGTCGCCGAGGGCCGAGGCCACGGGCACGCCGCCCAGCTGGCCGACCGCCGTGCCGTACACCTCGGAGGAGGAGCGGATCTCCGGGAGGACGGCCTCGGGGACGTTCATCGCGGCGAGGATCGCCGGGTCCCACTCCAGCGACTCCAGGTTCATCAGCATCGTGCGGCTCGCGTTGGTGACGTCCGTGACGTGGACGCCGCCCTCCGTGCCGCCCGTCAGGTTCCAGATCAGCCAGGAGTCGATGGTGCCGAAGGCGATCTCGCCGTTCTCCGCGCGGCGGCGCAGCCCCGGCACGTTGTCCAGCAGCCAGGCCGCCTTGGGGCCGGAGAAGTAGCTGGCCAGCGGCAGTCCGGTGGACTCGCGGAAGCGGTCCTGGCCGTCCTGGCCGCCGAGCCGGTCGCACAGCGCGGCGGTGCGGGTGTCCTGCCACACGATCGCGTTGTGCACCGGGCGGCCGGTGGTGCGGTCCCACAGCACGGTGGTCTCGCGCTGGTTGGTGATGCCGAGCGCGCTGAGCTGGTCCGGGCGCAGCCGGGCCTTGGCGAGCGCACCGGCCACCACGGCCTGCACCTTGGCCCAGATCTCGGTGGCGTCGTGCTCCACCCAGCCCGGCTTGGGGAAGATCTGGCGGTGCTCGCGCTGGTCGAGCGCCACGATCGACCCGTCGGAGTCGAAGACGATGCAGCGGCTGGAGGTCGTTCCCTGGTCGATGGCGGCCACGTATCGGGTCGCCTGGTCGGAGGTTTCGGTCATGACCGCCTCACTTGAACGCGACGTTGTAGATGAGACCGGACAGTGCACCGCCGATCAGCGGGCCGGCCACCGGGATCCAGGCGTACGCCCAGTCGGAGGTGCCCTTGAACGGGATCGGCAGGACGGAGTGGACGATGCGCGGCCCGAGGTCGCGGGCCGGGTTGATGGCGTAGCCCGTGGGACCGCCCAGGGAGAGCCCGATGCCGGTTACGAGCAGGGCCACGATCAGGGTGCCGGTGCCGGTCTCGCCGAGGCCCTTGCTGAGGCCGAAGGCCAGGATCGGCAGGACGAGACCCATGGTGGCGATCGCCTCCGTGATCAGGTTCTGCCACCAGACGCGGATCTCGGGGACGGTGGAGAAGACGGCGAGCGTGGGCTGACGGGTCTCCTCGGCGCGGTTCGCCGCGAACTGGCCGTAGTACACCAGCCAGCACAGGACGGCGCCCAGCATCGCGCCGATGATCTGCCCGGCGAGGTAGACCGGCACCTGGCTCCACTTGCCCGAGCTGATGGCGACGCCGAAGGTCACGGCCGGGTTCAGCTGCCCGCCGGACAGCGGGCCGGCGGTGTACGCGCCGGCCAGGACCGCGAGGCCCCAGCCGAACGAGATGACGATCCACCCGGATGCCCGGGCCTTCGAGTGGTGGAGGAGCACCCCGGCCACCACGCCGGCACCGAACAGGATCAGGATCGCCGTTCCGATGATCTCGCCGACAAAGACGTCTCCGTTGGAATACATGACGGCTCCTTCGTGCAGGCGCACGTGTCGGGCATGCGCCGCCAGAGAATGGCGCACGGAGACCCGGGTACGGAGGGTCCCGCCTCCCGCCCGGCCTCCGCGCCACCCGGAAGTGTTGTCGCGGGGTGATGGAGCGTCAAGGTATCGGACAGATCACCTGATTACGACCACCGACGAGCCGTGCCCGAACAGGCCTTGGTTCGCCGTCACCCCCACGCGGGCCCCGGTGACCTGCCGGGGCCCGGACCGGCCGCGCAACTGCCAGGTCAGCTCGCACACCTGCGCGAGCGCCTGCGCGGGCACGGCCTCCCCGAAGGAGGCCAGGCCGCCGCTGGGATTGACCGGAATCCGCCCCCCGAGCGACGTGGCCCCGTCGCGCAGCAGCTTCACCGCCCCGCCCGGCGGGCACAGGCCGAGGTCCTCGTACCAGTCCAGCTCCAGGGCCGTCGACAGGTCGTACACCTCCGCCAGGTCCAGGTCCTCGGGACCGATGCCGGCTTCCTCGTACGCGGCGCGGGCGACGGCCGCCCGGAAACCGGTGGCCGGCTCCCGGGGTGCGACCGCGAGGGCGGAGTCGGTGGCGATGTCGGGGAGGTCGGGCACCGTTCGCGGATAGACCGGGGTGACGGTGGAGACCGCGCGGATGCGCACCGGATCCGCCGTCGCGCGCCGTCGGGCGAAGTCCAGGCCGGACAGGACGACGGCGGCGCCCCCGTCGGAGGTGGCGCAGATGTCGAGCAGCCGCAGCGGGTCGGCCACGACGGGGGAGGCCGCCACCTCGGCGGCCGTGACCGGCGTCCGGTAGCGGGCGAGCGGGTTGGCGGCGCCGGCGGCCGCGTTCTTCACCTTGACCTGGGCGAAGTCCTCGGGGGTGTCGCCGTGCAGGGCCATGCGGCGGCGCGCGTACAGCCCGAAGTAGGTGGGGTTGGTGGCCCCGAGCACGCGGAAGCGCAGCCAGTCCGGGTCGTCGGGCCGGTCGCCCCCGGCGGGCGCGAAGAAGCCCTTGGGGGCCGCGTCCGCGCCGACGACCAGGGCGGTGTCCACCAGGCCGGCGAGGATGTGGGCCCGGGCGGTGTCGAGGGCCTGGGCCCCGGAGGCGCAGGCGGCGTAGACGCTGGCCACGCGGGCGCCCTGCCAGCCCAGCGCCCGGGCGAAGGCCGCCCCGGCCACGTGGCCGGGGTAGCCGCCGCGCACCGTGTCCGCGCCGACGACCAGTCCGACGTCCCGCCAGTCCAGCCCGGCGTCGGCGAGCGCGGCGCGCGCCGCCGCGACCCCGTACCGGGTGAAGGGGCGGCCCCACTTGCCCCAGGGGTGCATGCCGACGCCGAGCACGGCCACGTCATGGCTCATCGTCCGCCTCCCACGGGGCGCCAGTGCCAGGTGGTCCAGGTGTGCTCCGCGTCCTCGTACAGCACGCCGGGCACCAACTCGACCTCCATGCCGACGGCGAGATCGGCCACGCCCGTCCCGGGCGCGGCCTGCCCGAGCACGATCATCCGTTCCGCCGTCAGTTCCACCGCCACCAGGGCGCGGGGTTCCCAGGGGCGTGAGGGGTCGCAGGGGTAC
>NZ_JARAVK010000162.1:0-20800 GCF_033792765.1 Streptomyces sp. PA03-6a
GGGGAGGAAGGGACTCCGGCGCATGGGGAGGCGCCGGGGTCCCTCGAACAACGGCCCCGGCACCGGTGGCGCCCACGACCCGGCCGGACTCCGGCCGGAGCGTGAGGCGACTACCGCTTGGCGACGAACACGTGCGAGGCGGTCTCCGTGCTCAGCTCCGCGGCCTCGCCACCGCTGCCGACCAGCACACCGCCCGCGGACGGGGTCACCGACACCACCGCGCCCGGCTGCACGCCGGCCCGCCGCAGCGTGTACATCAACTGCGCGTCCGTCTGGATCGGCTCGCCGATCCGCCGCACGACCACGCTCGCGCCGGCCACGCCCGGCTCCAGGTCGGTGAGGCTGACCATGCCCTCGTCCAGGAACGGGTCCGCGCCGTCCTTCTCGCCCAGCTCCTCCAGGCCCGGGATCGGGTTGCCGTACGGCGACTCCGTCGGGTGCCGCAGCAGCTCGAGGACGCGGCGCTCGACCGCCTCGCTCATCACGTGCTCCCAGCGGCACGCCTCGGCGTGCACGTGCTCCCACTCCAGGCCGATGACGTCGACCAGCAGGCACTCGGCCAGCCGGTGCTTGCGCATCACGCGCGTCGCGATCCGGCGGCCCTCGGAGGTCAGCTCCAGATGCCGGTCGCCCGCGACGTGCACCAGTCCGTCCCGCTCCATGCGCGCGACGGTCTGACTGACCGTCGGTCCGCTCTGGTCGAGCCGTTCGGCGATTCGGGCGCGCATGGGGACGACACCCTCCTCCTCCAGCTCAAGGATGGTGCGGAGATACATCTCCGTCGTGTCGATCAGTCCGGACATGCGCGCCCCTCGGTGGCTCGTACGTGGCCCTGGACTCAATTCTGACGCATGCGACCGACAACCGGGGCCCTGTGGTTGACAGGCGGACGCCGCGGCACCACGGTTCTCGGCATGACCGATCTGGCCGCCACATATTTCGATGCCGCCATCGCACTGCTGAGGCGTGTGAGGGACGAGGAGTCCGCGGGGATCGAGGCGGCCGCGGCCGCGCTCGCGGACACCGTGGCGGCCGGGGGACGGGTGTTCGCCTACGGCGCCGGGCACTCCTCGCTCCCCGCGCAGGACGTCGTCTACCGCGCGGGCGGCCTCGCCCTGGTGAACCTGCTCGCCGTGCCCGGCGCGGTCGGCGTGGACGTCGTCCCGGCCACGCTCGGCAGCGCGCTCGAACAGGTCGGCGGTCTGGCCCGGGTCGTGCTGCGCAGCTCTCCCGCGCGGGCGGGCGACCTCCTGGTGGTCATCTCCCTCTCCGGCCGCAACCCGCTCCCCGTGGAGATGGCGCAGGAGGCCAAGGCGCTCGGGATGAAGGTGATCGGCGTCACATCGGTGGCATACGCCAAGGAGACGCACTCACGGCATCCAAGCGGCACCTTCCTGAAGGACCACTGCGACGTCGTGATCGACAGCAAGATCGCGCCGGGCGACGCGGAGCTGTCCGTGCCGGGGATCCCGGCGCCGTTCGGTCCGGCCTCCACCGTGGTGACCAGCGCGCTGATGCAGGCCGTCGTGGCCACGGCCGCGGCGGACCTGGCAGCGCGCGGCGTCACCCCGCCCATGCTCCGCTCGGGCAACGTCGACGGGGGCCACGAGTGGAACGCGAAGGTCTTCGAGGAGTACGCGGACCGGATCTTCTACCGTCACTGAGCCCACGGTCAGGCCCGCGGCGGCGGGTCGAGCGGCGGCAGGTCGAGGGAGGCCGCCACCCGCAGCGCGACGTCCTCGGCGAAGGCGGCGTCCGCCCGGTCGAAGGGACGGCGGCCCGTGCCGCGCAGGAAGGTCAGCACGCCGAGCGTGCGGCCGCGGCTGCGGAGCACGGCGCACAGTCCGTGGACGGTGCCGTCGGGCCAGCGCCGGGCGGCGGCCCAGCCGGCGACCTGGGCCCGTGAGGCCGGCTCGGCGGCCGCGGCCCCGAAGCCGGCGCGCACGGAGCCGGTGCGGGCGACCGCCTGCAGGGCCGGGTGCCCCTCCCCGTACCGCACCGGGATGCCGCCGGGCACCGGCAGGCAGGGCCCCGCGCCACCGGAGGGCGTGGCGGCGACCCGGACGAGCCGGGCCCCGTCGGGCGCCAGCACGTCGAGCAGCGCGTGCTCGGCGAACCCGGCGAGGGCGAAGTCCACGTAACAGGTGGCCGCCTCCATGGGGTCCTCGCACTCGGCGACGGCCAGCGCGGCCCGGTGCAGCTGGTTGCTGCGGAAGCGCAGCCGCGCCGCCTCCTGCTCGGCGAGCTTGGCCTCGGTGACGTCGTGGAAGAGCCAGCCGACGCCGAGCGGCACCGGCTCCTCCCCCAGCGGCGAACCGAGCCGCACGAAGCCGCTGCGCCAGCAGCAGCGCGTGCCGGCCTCCTCCCGCAGGCCCACCCACAGCTCGCTGGCCGCGGGGGGCGCGCCCTCGGCGAGCACGTGCTGCAGGGCGCTCTCCAGCTCCTCCACCCCCTGGTCGAGGAAGTCGCCCAGCGGCCGCCCGAGCGGCGCGTCCCGGCTGGTGCGCAGCACGCGGGCGGCGTACGCGTTGACCACGACGGGGCGCAGGTCGGCGTCGACGAGGACGACCCCGGTCGAGGCGTCGTCGAAGAGCGCCTCGCTGAGGGCTATCGAGCGCTCCAGGTCGATCTGGGCGTGCACCTCGGAGAACGCGCAGTAGACCCCGGCGGGGCGCCCGTCGGAGCCGTGCACGGCGGCGGCCTGGGTGCGCACCAGCACCCGGTGGCCGTCCTTGGTCAGCAGCGCGAACTCGTGGACCTGGCGGCCGTCCGCGGCCATGGCGCCCAGCAGCCGCTCGCGCACCTCCTCGGCGTCGGCGGTGCGCGCGGCCCAGCCGGCGAAACCGCGCCGGCCGACGGCCTCCTCGGCCGTCCAGCCCAGGATGCGGGCGGCCTCCGCGTTCCAGTGCGTGATCACTCCGTCGCGGTCCAGGGCACAGAGGCCGGCCTCCATGCCGTCGAGGAGCGCGGCGAGCAGTTGCGGCGTCGCATCGAATGACTGCACGTCTGGACATTCAACCCCTGTGTGACCGACGACACAGGAACTTCACGAAATTCGGTGGCGCCTCGGGGCCGTGGTCCACGGGGCGGAAGGAGCCGCGAAAAAAACCGCTTGTCGTCCGCCGGAGCCTTTCCTAAGGTTGCGGACACACACGAAGGGAGGTGGTCCGGAGAATGAGTTCCCATCGGACGCGTGAGGTGGCTGCGGGCTGACGCCTGCGCTCCTCGCCTGCGCGCGATGTGCGTAGCGGGCCAAATCCATCGCAGTCACCCGACCCGCGGGCTCGTCGGATTCGTCCGGCCGATGCCCGGACGGCCCGCCGTCCGGGGAGCAGCCCGCGGGTCGCCTGCGTCCGCGGGCGGTGACCGGTCCCGCCCCCCTCCCCGGCGTGGCACGGCCCTCAGGGCGACAGGCGCCGCACCGTCCAGCCGTCCTCCGCGGCGGTGTACACCAGCCGGTCGTGCAGCCGGTTCTCCCGTCCCTGCCAGAACTCCACGCTGCGCGCGACCACCCGGAAGCCTCCCCAGTCCGGCGGCACGGGCACGTCGCTGCCCTCGGGGTAGCGGGCCGCCAGCTCTTCGTAGCGGTGCTCCAGCTCCTCCCGCGAGCCCACCACCGAGGACTGCTCGCTCGCCCAGGCGCCGATCCGCGAGCCGTGCGGACGGGTGCGGAAGTACGCCTCGGTCTCCTCGCGCGACACGCGCCCGACGGCGCCCGCCACGATGACCTGGCGCGCGATCGGGTGCCAGGGGAAGAGCAGCGAGGCGTGCGGCCGCTCGGTGAGCTCCCGGCCCTTCCTCGACCCGTAGTTGGTGAAGAAGACGAAGCCGCGGTGGTCGTAGCTCTTCAGCAGGACCGTGCGCGAGCTGGGCAGTCCGTCGGCCCCCGCGGTGGAGACCACCATGGCGTTGGGCTCGTCGACGCGGGCGTTGACGGCGTCGGCGAACCAGCGCGCGAACTGCGTGTACGGGTCGCCGGCCAGTTCGTCCTCGGTCAGTCCGTGGGCGCGGTACTGCTTGCGCATGGCGGCGGGGTCGTGGTGGCTGTGCTGCACCCGCACATCTTGCAGCACGGCGGCGGCACCGTGTGCCGGACGGTGCGCCGGAACCCGCGCGGGACCTGCGCCGGACCTGCGCCGGAACACCCGCCGGACCACCCGTCGGAACATGTGCCGGACCTCACGCTTCACGTCACCTGCAGGAGGGGACAGACTTACAGGCCGGGTATCTGTGCCCTCTCGACATCGGGGGATATCGTGCGGGGCACCCAGTGCCAACCCCCATGCACCACCCCTGCACCACCCCGCGTGCCACAAGCACCACCGGATCGTCGACCGCATCAAGAGGAGCCGCCTGATGTCCGACTTCGTACCCGGACTCGAGGGAGTCGTCGCCTTCGAGACGGAGATCGCCGAACCCGACAAGGAAGGCGGCGCCCTGCGCTACCGCGGAGTGGACATCGAGGACCTGGTGGGCCACGTCTCCTTCGGGAACGTGTGGGGCCTGCTGGTCGACGGTGCCTTCAACCCCGGCCTCCCGCCCGCCGAGCCCTTCCCGATCCCCGTCCATTCCGGTGACATCCGCGTGGACGTCCAGTCGGCGCTGGCCATGCTCGCGCCGGTGTGGGGTCTGAAGCCGCTGCTGGACATCGACGCCGAGCAGGCCCGCGAGGACCTGGCGCGCGCGGCCGTGATGGCGCTGTCCTACGTGGCGCAGTCGGCGCGCGGCCAGGGGCTGCCGATGGTGCCGCAGAGCGAGATCGACAAGGCGGAGACGGTCGTCGAGCGCTTCATGATCCGCTGGCGCGGCGAGCCGGACCCCAAGCACGTCAAGGCCGTGGACGCCTACTGGACCTCCGCCGCCGAGCACGGCATGAACGCGTCCACCTTCACCGCGCGCGTGATCGCCTCCACCGGTGCCGACGTGGCCGCCGCGCTGTCCGGCGCGGTGGGCGCCATGTCGGGCCCGCTGCACGGCGGCGCGCCCTCGCGCGTGCTGGGCATGATCGAGGAGATCGAGCGGACCGGCAACGCCGAGGCGTACGTCAAGCAGGCCCTGGACAAGGGCGAGCGTCTGATGGGCTTCGGCCACCGCGTCTACCGCGCCGAGGACCCGCGGGCGCGGGTGCTGCGCCGTACGGCCAGGGAACTGGGCGCCCCCCGCTTCGAGATCGCGGAGGCGCTGGAGAAGGCGGCCCTGGAGGAGCTGCACTCCCGGCGCCCGGACCGCGTCCTGGCGACCAACGTGGAGTTCTGGGCGGCGATCATCCTGGACTTCGCCGAGGTCCCGGCCCACATGTTCACGTCGATGTTCAGCTGCGCCCGCACCGCCGGCTGGTCCGCGCACATCCTGGAGCAGAAGCGCACCGGCCGCCTGGTGCGCCCCTCGGCCCGCTACGTCGGCCCGGGCTCCCGGGACCCGCGCGAGGTCGAGGGCTACGCGGACATCGCACGCTAGTCCGGTGCGGTGCACCCTGGGGGGATGAGGCTGTTCGTGGCCGTCGTGCCCCCCAGGTCCGCCCTCGCCGAACTGGGGGGCACCGTGGACGCGCTCCGCGCCCTGCCGGGCGCGGACGGGCTGCGCTGGACGGAACGTGCCGGATGGCACGTGACGCTGGCGTTCCTCGGCGAGGTGGACGAGGCCCTGCTGCCCGGTCTCGCCGAACGCCTGGACCGGGCGGCGCGGCGCCATCCGCACTGCCGGATCGCGCTGACCGGCGGCGGCCGCTTCGGCGACCGCACGCTCTGGGCCGGACTGGACGGGGACGACCTGGGACGTACGGCGGCCGCGGCGCAGGCGGCCGCCCGGCGGGCGGGCGTCCACCACGAGGACGAGCACGGCCGCTTCCACGCCCACCTGACGCTGGCCCGGCAGCGCGCCGGGCGCACCAGGGTGGGCCTGAGGCCCTTCACGGACGCCCTCGCGCAGTTCGCGGGGACCCCGTGGACGGCGGCGGCGATCTCCCTGGTGCGGAGCCATCCGCCCACACCCGGGGTGCCGGGGGCGCAACCCCGCTACGAGACGGTGCGGACCTGCCCGCTGGGGCACTGAGGCCGCCCCGTTAACCTCGACGTGTGGACCCGAAGACCCGTACCCGAGTAATGACCGCCGCCCTCGCCCTGCTGGTGGTCGTGGTGATCGTCGGCACCGTCGTGCGCGGCTAGCCGACCGCAGGGGAGGGGCCGGCCCGTCCCGGCCGGCTCGTCTCAGGCGCCGGCGTAGACCCTCTCGACGAATTCCGCCACCTGTTCGTCGGTGAGGTGGCGGGCCAGGTCGGCCTCGGTGATGATGCCGATCAGCTTCTTGTCCTCGACCACCGGGAGCCGCTTGATGCGGTGCGACTCCATCTCGGTCAGGACGTCGGAGACGTCGGCGTCCGCGTCGATCCAGCGGGGGGTGCCCTCGCACAGGTCGCCGCAGGTCACCTTGGAGGGGTCGCGCCCCGCGGCGATGCACTTGGTGACGATGTCCCGGTCGGTGATGATGCCGCACATCCGGTCGTTCACGTCGTGGACCGGCAGCGCGCCGACGTTGAGCTCGCGCATGAGCTGCGCCGCCCGGTCGAGAGTCTCGGTCGCCGGTATCGCACGGGCGCCGGGATGCATGATCTCTTTGGCTGTGGTCATACCCTCATCGTGCGCCCGACCGGGTGAATCTGCGACCGGGCGCACGACGGGGCGGACCACCGCGGACGCCTACCAGGCGAAGGCCTCCGGGGACGGGCCCGGGCCCGGGAAGATCTCGTCCAGCTCGGCGAGCAGCTCCGCGGGCAGCTCCAGTTCGACCGCGCGCAGCGCGGAGTCCAGCTGCTCGCGGGTGCGCGGGCCGACGATCGGGCCGGTGATCCCGGGGCGGCCCAGCAGCCAGGCCAGGGCGACGTCACCGGGCTGCAGGCCGGCCTTGTCGACGGCGTCCTCGTACGCCTGGACCTGCTCGCGCAGGGCGCTGTCCTTCAGCGAGTCGGCGCTGCGGCCGGAGGTGGAGCGGGAGCCGCCGCCCTCGCGCTCCTTGCGCAGCGCGCCGCCCAGCAGGCCGCCGTGGAGCGGCGACCAGGGGATGACGCCCAGGCCGTACTCCTGCGCGGCCGGGATGACCTCCATCTCCGCGCGGCGCTCGGCGAGGTTGTACAGGCACTGCTCGCTGACCAGGCCGAGCGAATGGCGCCGCGCGGCGGCCTCGTTGGCCTTGGCGATGCCCCAGCCGGAGAAGTTGGACGACCCGGCGTAGAGCACCTTGCCCTGCTGCACCAGGACGTCGATCGCCTGCCAGATCTCCTCCCACGGCGTCGCGCGGTCGATGTGGTGGAACTGGTAGACGTCGATGTGGTCCGTGCCCAGGCGCTTCAGGCTCGCCTCGGCGGCACGGCGGATGTTCAGCGCGGAGAGCTTGTCGTCGTTCGGCCAGGGGGCGCCGTCGGCGCCCATGTTGCCGTAGACCTTGGTCGCCAGGACGGTCCTGTCGCGGCGGCCGCCGCCCTTGGCGAACCAGCTGCCGATGATCTCCTCGGTGCGGCCCTTGTTCTCGCCCCAGCCGTAGACGTTGGCCGTGTCGAAGAAGTTGACGCCCGCGTCCTGCGCGGCGTCCATGATCGCGTGGCTGTCGGCCTCGTCCGTCTGCGGGCCGAAGTTCATCGTTCCCAGTACGAGCCGGCTGACCTTGAGTCCGGTGCGTCCGAGCTGTGTGTACTCCATGAGGACCAGCCAAGCTCTTGGAGTGCGCTCGAATCAAGCGGAGTTGAGGGGGTGTCGGTACGGCGCCCCCAGTCCCCACGCCTGGTGCGCGGCGTCGGCGAACGCGGCCGCCAGCCGGTGCTCGCCGGAGGCGTTGGGGTGGGTGCCGTCGTAGGTGTCCCGGGCGATGTCGTAGCCGGCCGGGCGGGAGGCCAGCAGCAGCGGCGAGGCCGCGGTGCCCAGGTCGGCGACGGTCTTGGCCAGGCGGGTGTTGAACTCCTCGCACTGTGCGCCGAATCCGGGGTCCTGGTCGCAGCGCGAGTTGGGTATGACGGGCAGCAGCACCGCGGCGACACGGGGGTTGGCCGCCCGCGCCCGGCCGACGAACAGCCGCACGTTGGCCTCGGTCTGCTCGGGGTTGGTGTAGAAGCCGAGGTCGATCAGCCCCAGCGAGACCAGCAGCACGTCGGGACGGTGCTCCCGCACGGCGCCCTCGATGAGCGGCGCCATGTGCAGCCACCCTTCGCCCCAGCCGGCCAGGTGGCGGCGCGCGGAGGCGGGGAAGGCGGGGTCGGCGTAGCGCTGCGAGACGGCCGCGTCGGCACCGGGGTCGTGCAGCGCGGTCCGCGGGCCGACGATCTCGAAGTCCTCGCCCTCCGTCCCCAGCGACCGCAGGTGCTGCCACATGCGGTAGCGCCAGGTGTGCTCCCCCGCGCTGCCGATCGTCATGGAGTCGCCGACGAACATCCACGCCGTGCGGCGTCCGGGCGTGCGGCGGGGCCCGTCGCCGGGGCCGGGGGGTGCACTGGACATGGAGGGGATCTTAGAGCCCGCCGGCTCCCCGGCAGGGCCCTGACCTCGGGTCCGGCGGTGTTAGCACCGTCACTGCCGCGGGCCCGGGAAGGCCGGGAGGCCGCTGCGATTGGCCCAGTGGGGAAACCCTCGAATGGCCCTGCTGAGCGGGCCGTTCCGTTCCTAGGGTGACGGGCATGACGCACTCGGTGGACTTCTACTTCGACCCCATCTGCCCCTTCGCCTGGATCACCTCCCGCTGGATCCTGGAGGTGGAGCGGGAACGCGAACTGCGCCTGCGCTTCCGGGTGATGAGCCTGTCCGTGCTCAACGAGGGCCGGCAGGGCCTGCCCGAGCGCTACGAGCGGCTGCTGAGCACCGGCTGGGGCCCGGTACGGGTGTGCGTCGCCGCCGCGCGGCACCACGGGGAGCACGTGCTGCGCGAGCTCTACACGGCGCTCGGCACCCGGCTGCACGTGCAGGACCGCCCGGCCTCCGACGAGGTGCTGCGCGAGGCGCTGGCGGAGGCGGGCCTGCCGCCGGAGCTGGCGCGGGCCGCGGGCGGCACCGCGTACGACGAGGAGCTGCGCAGGAGCCACCACGAGGGCATGGACCCGGTCGGGGAGGAGGTCGGCACGCCCACCCTGCACATCGACGGGGCCGCCTTCTTCGGCCCCGTCCTCACCTCGATCCCGCGCGGCGAGGAGGCGGCGCGGCTCTTCGACGGGGTCCGGGCGCTGGCCGGCCACCCCACCTTCTTCGAACTGAAGCGCAGCCGCACCGGCGGCCTCGACTTCGCCTGAGCCGTCCACCTGGCAGGCTGGGCGCATGCGCCCACTGCTCGCCGCGGCCGCGGCCTCCGTCCTCGTCATGGGTCCCCTCGTCGGCAGCGCAGCCGCCGACGACGGGGAGTCGGTGGCCTTCACGATGTCGGACCCGCGGATCACCGAATCGAGCGGCCTGGTCGCCAGCCGCCTGCACAAGGGCGTCTACTGGACGCACAACGACAGCGACGACGGCCCGTACGTCTACGCCGTCGACTCCGCGACCGGCAAGACGGTCGCCACCGTCACCCTGCGCGGCGTGGGCAGCCCGCGCGACGTCGAGGCGATCTCGATGGGCCCGGACGGCGCCCTGTACGTCGGCGACATCGGCGACAACCTCGGCGGCTCCTGGCCGCACGTGTGGATCTACCGCTTCCCGGAGCCGGAGCGGCTGACGGACCGGACGGTGACCGCGACGCAGTACACCGTCCAGTACGAGGGCGGCCCGCGCAACGCCGAGGCGATGATGGTCGACCCCACGACCGGGCGGGTGTACATCGCGAGCAAGAACGAGGACGGCGGCGGCCTCTACGAGGGCCCGGCGAAGCTCTCCGCGAGCGGCACCAACGTCTTCCGGCGCGTCGCGGCCATCCCGCTGTGGATCACCGACGGCGCCTTCTCCCCGGACGGCAGCCGGCTGGTGCTGCGCGGCTACCTCGGCGCGCTGATGTACCGCTGGTCCGACGGCACGGCGCGCCGGATCGACCAGATGCACGTGCCGCTGCAGCGGCAGGGCGAGTCCGTCGCCTTCACCCCGGACGGCCGGGCCCTGATGTACGGCAGCGAGGGCGCGGACAGCGAGGTCTGGCGCGTGCCGCTGAGCGGGGACGACCTGCCCGACGCGGCGCGCCGTGCCGCCTCCTCCTCCCCCGGGCCGTCGGGGAGTTCCTCGGCGGACGCCGCCGGTTCCGGCGCGGACGGGGCGGGTTCGACACGGCAGTTCGCGCTGGGCGCCGTCACCCTGGCCGCGGTCGCCGCGTTGCTGGTGGGGGTGCGCCGGCTGTTGCGCCGGGAGCGCTGAGACGCCCCGGGGAACGCGGACGGGCGGGGCGGTCGCCCCGCCCGCCGGCGGTGGTGGCCCCGTGGGGCCCGGGTTCAGAGCCGCTCGACGACGAAGTCGACGCAGGCGGTCAGGGCCTCGACGTCGGCCGGCTCCACGGCCGGGAACATCGCGACGCGCAGCTGGTTGCGGCCCAGCTTGCGGTACGGCTCGGTGTCGACGACGCCGTTGGCGCGCAGCACCTTGGCGATCGCCGCCGCGTCGACCTCGTCGTTGAAGTCGATCGTGCCGACGACCTGGGAGCGCTTGGCCGGGTCGGTGACGAACGGGGTGGCGTACTTGGAGTCCTCGGCCCAGGTGTACAGGCGCGAGGAGGAGTCGGCGGTGCGCGCGACGGCCCAGTCCAGACCGCCCTGGCCGTTGATCCACTCCAGCTGGTCGTTCAGCAGGAACAGGGTGGCGAGAGCGGGGGTGTTGTACGTCTGGTTCTTGCCCGAGTTGTCGATCGCCGTCGGCAGGTCGAAGAAGGCCGGGATGTGGCGGCCGGACGCGGCGATCCGCGCGGCGCGCTCCAGCGCGGCCGGGGAGAACGCGGCGATCCACAGCCCGCCGTCGGCGGCGAAGGACTTCTGCGGGGCGAAGTAGTAGACGTCGGTCTCGGCGATGTCGACCGGCAGGCCGCCCGCGCCGGAGGTGGCGTCGACCAGGACGAGGGCGCCCTCGTCGGCGCCGGCCACGCGCCGCAGCGGCATCGCGACGCCGGTGGAGGTCTCGTTGTGGGTGAAGGCGTAGACGTCCACGCCGGCCTCGGCGGCCGCCTCGGGGTGCGTGCCCGGGTCGGCGGAGATCACGGTCGGCTCGTCCAGCCACGGCGCCAGCTTGGCCGCCTTGGCGAACTTGGAGGAGAACTCGCCGAAGCTGAGGTGCTGCGACTTGCGCTCGATGAGCCCGTGGGTGGCGATGTCCCAGAAGGCGGTGGAGCCGCCGTTGCCGAGCACCACCTCGTAGCCCTCGGGGAGCGAGAAGAGCTCGCGGATGCCGTCCCGGACCCGGCCGACCAGGTCCTTCACCGGCGCCTGCCGGTGAGAGGTGCCCATCAGCGAGGTGCCGGTCGCGGCCAGGGCGCTGAGCGCCTCGGGCCGCACCTTGGAGGGGCCCGAACCGAATCGTCCGTCGGCGGGCTTGATGTCAGCGGGAATCTGGATCTCGGCCACGTCTCGCAGCGTAGTGCGTGACGACCCGGTTACGGGCTCCGGTCCATCCGGTGAGACATGCGGCGCGGTGGGGCAGGCTGAAGTGCATGGCGGACGATCTGCGGCACGGACTGCGCCGCGAACTGGAGCGGGCGGTGCGGGGCGAGGTCTCCTTCGACCCGCAGAGCAGGGCGCTGACCACGATGGACGCGTCCAACTACCGGCGCGTTCCGGTGGCCGTGGTCGCGCCGCGCGACGCCGACGACGTGGCCGCGGCGCTCGCCGTGTGCCGGGCGCACGGGGTGCCGGTGGTGCCACGCGGCGGCGGCACGTCGATCGCCGGGCAGGCGACGGGCACCGGGGTCGTCCTCGACTTCACCCGGCACATGCACCGGATCGTGTCAGTCAGCCCCGAGGCGTTGACGGCCCGTGTGCAGCCGGGAGTGGTCCTGGACGACCTGCGGCGCGCCGCCGCCGCGCACGGGCTGACCTTCGGCCCCGATCCGTCCACCCACAGCCGCTGCACCCTCGGCGGCATGATCGGCAACAACGCGTGCGGCCCGCACTCCGTCGCCTGGGGCACCACCGCCGACAACGTCCGGGCCCTGGAGTGCCTCACCTACGGCGGCGAGCCGCTGCGCACCGCCGACCCGCTCCGCGCCGACCTGCGGGAGCTGGTGGACGGCCATCTCGCCCTGCTGCGCACCGGCTATCCGCAGCAGCTCCCCCGCCGCATCTCCGGCTACGCCCTCGACGCCCTGCTCCCCGAACGCGGCCGGGACCTGGCCCGGGCCCTGACCGGCAGCGAGGGCACGCTCGCGGTGCTCACGGAGGCCGAGGTCCGGCTGGTGCCCGCACCCCCGGTGCGCGTCCTGGTCGTCCTCGGCTACCCGGACGAAGGCGCCGCGGCCGACGCCGCGAACGGCCTGCTGCCCTACGGCCCGCTGACGGTGGAGGGCATGGCCGCCGACCTGGTGGGCGGTAAGGCCGCCGGGCTGCTGCCGCGGGGCGGCGCGTGGCTCTTCGTCGAGATGCCCGGCACCGGCGAGGCGGAGGCGCTGCGGCGGCTCGCCGACGCGGGCGACTCGGTCGTCGTGACCGACCCCGTCGCGCAGCGCACGCTGTGGCGGATCCGCGAGGAGGCCGCCGGCACCGCCACCCGGACGCCCGACGGCGCGGAGGCCTGGCCGGGCTGGGAGGACTGCGCGGTACCCCCGGCTCGGCTCGGCGCCTACCTGCGCGAATTCCGCGCGCTGCTGCGCGAGCACGGCCTGCACGGCACCCCCTACGGGCACTTCGGCGACGGCTGCATCCACGTGCGCATCGACTTCGACCTGCTCGGCGCGGCCGGCGTGGCCCGCTTCCGCCGCTTCTCCGAGGACGTCGCGGAGCTCGTCGTCGCCCACGGCGGCTCGCTGTCCGGGGAGCACGGCGACGGGCAGGCCCGCGCGGAGCTGCTGCCCAGGATGTACGGCGACGAACTGGTCGCCCTCTTCGGCCGGTTCAAGGACGCACTGGACCCGGCGGGCGGCCTCAACCCCGGCATGCTGGTGCGGCCCGAACCGCTCGACGCCCATCTGCGCTTCGCGGTCCTGCCGCGCCGGCCGGTCGACGTCGCCTTCGGCTACCCCCACGACGGCGGGGACTTCTCGGCGGCGGTGCGCCGCTGCGTCGGTGTCGCCAAGTGCCGTGACACGGACGGGGGTCCGGGGGCCGGGGATCCGGGGGCGGGCGTCATGTGCCCCTCGTACCGGGCGACGCGCGAGGAGCGGCACTCCACGCGAGGCCGGGCCCGGCTGCTGCACGAGATGCTCGCCGGTGAGATCGTCACCGGCGGCTGGCGCTCGCCGGAGGTCCTGGACGCCCTCGACCTCTGCCTGTCCTGCAAGGGCTGCCGCTCGGACTGCCCGGTCGGCGTCGACATGGCCACCTACAAGGCGGAGTTCCTCCACCACCACTACCGGCGGCGGCCGCGGCCCGCCGCGCACTACCTGATGGGCGGCCTGCCGACGTGGCTGCGCGCGGCGACCCCGCTCGCCGGGACCGTGAACGCCCTGGCGCGGGTACGGCCGCTGGCCGCCGTGGCCAAGCGGGCGGCGGGCGTCGCGCCCGAGCGGGAACTGCCGCCGCTGGCCGAGGAGTCCTTCGTGCGCTGGTGGCGGCGCCAGGAGCCCGCGCCGGAGACGGGAGGGACCGTGGTGCTGTGGCCGGACACCTTCACCGACCGCTTCTCCCCCGAGGTCGGCCGCGCCGCCGTACGCGTCCTGCGGGCGGCCGGATTGCGTGTCGTGCTGCCGCCGGGACGCGTCTGCTGCGGTCTGACCTGGGTCTCGACCGGCCGCCTCGACCGGGCCCGGCGGGTGATGCGCCGTACGGTCCGGCGGATGGCCCCCGTGGTGGCCGCCGGTCATCCCGTCGTCGTCCTGGAGCCGAGCTGCGCGGCGGCGCTCCGCACCGATCTGCCCGAACTCCTGGGCACCGAGGAGGCGGCGGCCCTGGCCGGTTCCGTACGCACCTTCGCGCAGGTGCTGGAGGAGGGGGCCCCCGGCTGGACGCCGCCCCGCCTCGACCGGTCCGTCACCGGCCAGACCCACTGCCACCAGCACGCCGTCCTGGGCGACGCCGCCGAGCGCCGGCTGCGCTCCCGCGCGGGCCTGACCGGCACCCTGGCCTCCGGCTGCTGCGGCCTGGCCGGGAACTTCGGCTTCGAGCGCGGCCATTACGAGGTCTCCGTCGCCTGCGCCGAGGAGCGTCTGATGCCCGCCGTCCGCGCCGCCCGCCCCGGCACGGCCGTCCTCGCGGACGGCTTCTCCTGCCGCACCCAGATCGCCCAGCTCGGCGGGGTACGCGCCCGGCACCTCGCGGAGCTGCTGGCGGACGGGCTGTGACGCGACGGGTCGCGGGACGGGCGGGTCCTCAGAACTCCGTTGTGTCCAGCTCCAGTCCGAAGGGCTCGGGCAGCCGCAGCGGCGTGCCGAAGGGATGCGGGCCGTCCACCACCCGGTAGCCGAGCTCCGCCGGCTCCGCGTACAGGGTGCAGCTGCGCTCCTGACGGTCGACGAGGAGGTACAGCGGGGCGCCGTACTCGGCGTAGCGGCGGCGTTTGACGATCCGGTCGGTGTCACCGTTGGACTCGGAGGTGACCTCCACCACCAGCAGGGTCTGGTGGGGGACGAGAGCGTCGGCTTCCGCCAGGTCTTCCGGCACCACGGCCAGATCCGGCACGTACCAGTTGCCACTGCCGGGAAGGTCCAGGTTTCCCGAGCCCGAGAGGCAGCCCATCTTCTGCACGACGGGGTCGATCTGCCGACGGATCATGGCTGCGGCCCTCTCATGCCCCCACGTAGGTGGCACCACTTGCTGGATGACCCCCTCGACGATCTGCACCCGGTCCCCCCCGTGGTGCCGGATCGCGTACTTGAGCGCGGTTTCCGGGTCGTCCGGCGCGTACGAACCGGCGGCCGCCCGAGACGCCCAGTGGGGCTGTGAGCTCATCGGTCCTCCAGGGGGCTCCACGCGTGCGACTGACGACACCTGCGATTCTCACGCAGCCGCCGCCCGCCTGGGGCGTCCCTATCGCACATTCACTCGAAACGATGAAGCACCCCCGAGGTCACCGACGCCGCCGGGGTCACGGAACCAGCACGAGCCTCCCCCGCACACCCCCCTCCGCGAGGCGCGCGTGGGCCTTCGCGGCCTCCTCCAGCGGGTAGGTGTCGGCCACCCGCGTGGTGAGCACGCCCCGGTCCAGCAGGGCCACGAGTTCCGCGAGGCGCCCGCCGTCCGGCTGGACCTGCACGGCGGCGACCCGGATGCCGCGCTCGGCGGCGGGCACCGCGTCGGGCCGGACGGTGACGTAGCCGCCGCCGTCCGGTACGGCCGCCAGGGCGGGGGCGCCGAGCGCCGCCGCGTCGAGGGCGGCGTCGGCCCGCACGCCGTCCAGGGACGACACGGCCTCGTCGGCGCCCAGTTCCCGCAGCAGCGGGAGGTCGGCGGGGCGGGCCAGGGCGACGACGTGCAGCCCCGCGTGGCGGCCCAGCTGGACGGCGTAGCCCCCGACCGCGCCCGCGGCGCCGGTGACCAGCACGCGGTCGCCGGGCCGGGCGGCCAGCAGACCGAGCGCCTGGTCGGCGGTGAGGGCGTTGGTCGGGAGGGTGGCCGCGTGGACGGGGTCGACGGACGAGGGGGCCGAGGCGAGGGCGTCCGCGCCCAGCACGACGTACTCGGCGTGCGCCTTGGTCCGCTGCCCGAACCCGCCCACCGCGCCCACGACGGCCGTGCCCGGCGCGGGACCGGAGACCCCGGCGCCGACCGCGTCCACGGTCCCCGCGACGTCCCAGCCCAGCCCGAGGAAAGCGCCGGGCACCAGCGCCCCGGCCCCGAGCAGACCGGCCCTTACGGCGAGGTCGGCGGGGTTGATCCCGGCCGCGGCCACCCGCACCCGGACCTCGCCGGGGCCCGGCTCGGGCAGCGGCACCTCGGCGACCTCCAGCACCTCGGGCCCGCCGAATTCCCTGATCACGACAGCACGCATGGCAGAAGCTCCCTGTTCCTGAGGATGTGCGGCGACCGGTCCGGCCGCCACCACAAACCTAGGGAGAGCTACTCTCTACGGGTAAGTACGTACCTGGAAGTGCGTACCGAACCGAGGAGTCCGGAGGGGAGCCCCCATGGTGACGACCACCGCGTCCCAGCGGCGCGAGGAGGAACGCGTGGCCTACAACGCGTTCATGAAGGGCTGCCCGACGAACCAGTTGCTCATCCGGATCAGCGACAAGTGGGCCGGCCTGCTCATGGCCGCGCTCAAGGACGGGCCGCAGCGTTACAGCGACCTGGGCCGCCGCATCGCGGGCGTCAGCCAGAAGATGCTCACGCAGACGCTGCGCACCCTGGAGCGGGACGGACTGGTCGCACGGACCGTCACGCCGTCCGTGCCCGTGCGGGTGGACTACGCGCTGACGCCGCTGGGCGAGAGCCTGGCCGTGCTGTTCTCCGCCGTGAAGGACTGGGCGGAGGAGCACATCGAGGAGGTCGTCAAGGCCCGCGAGCGCTACGACGCCGGAGCGCACACGTCCTGAGGCGGCCGGGGGGCGCCCCGGTTTCGCCGATCCCCTGTGCCGTTCATCCGTTTTCGGGCATTCTGTAGAGCCGTTACCGGCCGTTTCGGCCTACTTCCGGCAGCGGGGGGACATCATGCCCGGTGGAGAGCGGAGTGCGCTCGGTCAGCTGGTGAGAGCGCTCAGCCTGGGGACGCTGGTGACCGTCTACGTCGCCAGCCTGCTGATCACCTACCGCCAGCTGCACACGAAACCCGTGCTGCAGGACGTCATCGGTGCCCCGGACTGGACCCGCGCCGTCCTGGTCATGGGACTGGTGATCGGCGGCGGGCTGGGCACGGCCGCGGCGATCGTCGACGACCGCCGCGAACTGCCCTCGTGGTTCCTGACCGCGGTGGGCGTGGTGGCCGCGCTGGCGTGGAGCCTGTGGGCCTCGTCGAGCCTGGGCGAGGACTACGTGCACATGCTCTTCGCGGCCACCGCCCCGGTGACCGGCCTGCTGGTGTGGGCCGAGCTGATGCGGCAGTTCCGCAACCGGCGCCGGGTCCCCGGGGCCGCCTGACCGTTCGCCCGGCCCGTGGCCGCGCTCAGGCGGCCACCGACTCCGACTCCCGCGGCACGAACTCGATCAGCTTGTGGTCCTTGCCGCGGTGCAGGTCGATCTTGAGCCGCAGACCGCCCAGCCGGGCCAGGAAGAGTCCGACGCAGGCCGCCGCCACCGCGGCGACCAGGCCGCCGGCCAGGAAGCCGGTCCGGGCCCCGAAGACGTCGGTGATCCAGCCGACGAGCGGGCCGCCCAGCGGTGTGCCGCCCACGAAGACCATCATGAACAGGCTCATGACGCGGCCCCGCATGGCGGGGTCGGTCGCGAGCTGGACGCTGGCGTTGGCCGTGGTGTTGAAGGTCAGGCCGAAGATGCCGATCGGCAGCATGAGCGCCAGGAAGATCCAGTACGTCGGCGCCAGTGCCGCCACGACCTCCAGCAGGCCGAACCCGAGCGCCGCGCCGACCAGCAGCCGCAGCCGGGTGCTGCCGCGCCGGGCCGCCAGCAGCGCGCCGACGACGGAGCCGACCGCGAGCACCGAGTTGAACAGGCCGTACATCCCGGCGTCGCCGTGGAAGACGTGGTCGGCGAAGGCGGTGAGCCAGATCGGGAAGTTGTACGCGAAGGTGCCGATGAAGCCGACCAGCACGATGGGCCAGATCAGCTCGGGCCGTCCGGCGACGTAGCGCAGGCCCTCGCGCAGCTGGCCCTTGCCGCGCGGCGCGGTGGGCACCTCGTACAGCTCGGAACGGCGCATGAGCAGCAGTCCGGCGAGCGGCGCCAGGAAGGACAGGCCGTTGAAGAGGAAGGCCCAGCCGCTGCCGACCGCGGTGATCAGCGCGCCCGCGACGGCGGGGCCGATGAGGCGGGCGCTCTGGAAGTTGGCGGAGTTCAGGGAGACCGCGTTGCGGACGTCGGCCGGGCCGACCATCTCGACGACGAACGCCTGCCGGCTGGGGTTGTCGACGACGGTGACCATGCCGAGGCCGAAGGCGATGGCGTACACGTGCCAGACCTGGACGGCTCCGCTGAGGGTCAGCGCGGCCAGGGCGAGGCCCAGCAGGCCCATGGCGGCCTGGGTGGCCAGCAGGGTGCGGCGCTTGGGGTAGCGGTCGGCGATGACGCCGCCGTAGAGCCCGAAGAGCAGCATGGGCAGGAACTGCAGCGCGGTCGTGATGCCGACGGCGAAGGAGGACCCGGTCAGGCTCAGCACCAGCCAGTCCTGGGCGATGCGCGACATCCAGGTGCCGGTGTTGGAGACGATCGCCCCACCGGCGAAGAGCCGGTAGTTGCGGTTGCGGAGCGAGCTGAACATGCCGCCGGGCGCCGGCGGCGCGGCGGGGTGGCCGGCGCCGGGGGTCCCGGACGGTCCTGCGGCCCCCGCGGCGGCGTCGGCGCCCGCCGGGGTGGGAAGATCGGCCGGGTCGGCGGTGCCGGCCGGTCCGGTCCCCTCAGGGATGTTCGGTTCGGGTGCGGCCTGTGATGCGGCTGCCGAACTCAATCCGGTCTCGCCTCCTCGTCATCGGTTCCTTGCGTCGGCGTGAGCGAGCTTCTCCAGGACGGGCGCCGCCTCGCGGAGCACGGCGCGTTCCTCCTCCGTGAGGGTGGCCATGAGTTCGGCCAGGAACGCGTTGCGCCGGGCCCGGCTCTCCTCGAGCATCGCCTCCGCCTGCTCGGTCTGCCGGACGACGACCTGGCGCCGGTCGTCCGGGTGCGGGTCCCGGTGCACCAGGCCCTTGGACTCGAGCATGGCGACGATCCGCGTCATGGACGGCGGCTGTACGTGCTCCTTGCGGGCCAGCTCCCCGGGGGTGGCGGATCCGCAGCGCGCGAGGGTGCCCAGCACGGACATCTCCGTCGGGCTCAGCGACTCGTCGACCCGGTGGTGGCGCAGTCGGCGGGAGAGCCGCATCACGGCTCCGCGCAGCGTGTTCACCGCTGAGCGGTCGTCCTCGGACAGTTCGGTCACGTTCGTTAGATTAGCTCATTACCTATGCTAAGTAAAATTGCCGTAACCGCGCCGCGTCCAAACGCATTCGTCAAGGAAGTCACCCATCCGGGTGAGTTCCGCCCCGAAAACGACGCATGCCCCGAGGGGCCCGCCGGACCCTTGGGCCATGGCTTCGAGAGTGCTCAGCATGCGCATAGACGGGGACCTGCTGGACCGTCTCCAGGCTCACGCCGCCAAACGCGGAATGAGCGTCCAGGACTACATCGTCCGGACGCTCATTCGCGATGACTTCGACGAGAGGCTCAAGGCCTCCGTCGACGAGACCGAGCAGTTCTACACGGCCGGTTACGTCAGGCCGAGCGCCGGCATCAGGTAGTAGAAGGCGAAGACCGCCGACACCGCGTAGAGCGCGGGCGGCACCTCACGGCCGCGCCCCGCCACCAGCCGCAGCACGCAGAAGGTGATGAACCCGATGCCGATGCCGTTGGTGATCGAGTAGGTGAACGGCATGAGCAGCATCGTCAGGAACGCCGGGATGGAGATCGTGTAGTCGCTCCAGTCGATCTCCCGGATGCTGCCCGCCATGATCAGGAAGCCCACCGCGACGAGCGCGGGGGTGGCCGCCTGGGCCGGGACCATGGTGGCCAGTGGCGCGAAGAACAGCGCGACGACGAAGAGCAGACCGGTGGCGATCGAGGCGAGGCCCGTGCGCGCGCCCTCGCCGGCACCGGCGGTGGACTCCGCGTAGCAGGTGTTGGCCGAGCACGAGGTGAAGCCACCGGCAGCGGTGGCGATGCCGTCCACCATCAGGACCCGGCTCATCCCGGGCAGGTCGCCCTTGGAGTCCAGCAGGTGCGCCTCGTCGCTGACGCCGAGGATGGTGCCCATCGCGTCGAAGAAGCAGCTCAGCAGCACGGTGAAGACGAAGAGGATGCCGGTGAGCACACCGACCTCCTGGAAGCCGCCGAACAGGCTCACCTTGCCGATCAGCCCGAAGTCGGGGGTCGCGACCGGGTTGCCGGGCCACTGCGGGACGGTCAGGCCCCAGGCGGTGTCCTTGACGTGCGCCACCGCGTCGACGACGAGCGCGAGGACGGTCATCGCGACGATGCTGATCAGGATGGCGCCGGGCACCTTGCGGATGATCAGCCCGAGGGTCAGCAGCACGCCGAGGATGAAGATCAGCACCGGCCAGCCGGTCAGGTGGCCGCCCGCGCCCAGCTGCAGCGGGACGGTGGTGTGCGCGGCGTCCGGGATCCGGGTCACGAAGCCGGAGTCGACCAGGCCGATCAGCACGATGAACAGGCCGATTCCGATGGCGATCGCCTTGCGCAGGCCGAGCGGCACCGCACTCATCACCCGCTCCCGCAGGCCCGTGGCGACCAGCACCATGATCGCGAGGCCGGCGAGGACCACCATGCCCATCGCGTCCGGCCAGCTCATCTTCGGAGCGAGCTGGAGCGCGACGATGCTGTTCACGCCCAGACCCGCCGCCAGCGCGATCGGCACGTTGCCGATGACGCCCATGAGCAGGGTGGTGAAGGCGGCGGTGACGACGGTGGCGGTGACCAGCTGGCCGCCGTCGAGGTGGTGGCCGTACTTGTCCACGCCCGAGCTGAGGATGATCGGGTTCAGGACGATGATGTAGGCCATCGCGAAGAAGGTGGCCAGACCTCCGCGGATCTCCCGGGGGACCGAGGACCCCCGCTCGGTGATCCGGAAGAACCGGTCGAGCGCGCCGTGGGCGGTCGCCGGGGGCGGGGTCGGGG